>NZ_JBJZOG010000013.1:0-103841 GCF_047200535.1 Micromonospora mangrovicola
TCACCGTATCCGGGCGTCGCGGGCCCGGGCGACCACCGGCGGAGCTGCTGCGACGGCTGCGCGCCCGGCACACCGCCGACCCGGTCACCCACGTCGAGCGGGTGCCGGCAAGCGCCGGGGAACCGGCGCCGTGGCCCGCCTGGGCGCCGGAGGACCTGCGGGCGGCGTTCGCGCGGCGCGGCGTGGCCGCCCCGTGGCGGCATCAGGCCGAGGCCGCCGAGCTGGCGTACGGCGGAGCCCACGTGGTGGTCGCCACCGGGACGGCATCCGGCAAGTCCCTGGCGTACCAGCTGCCGGCGCTGGCCACCCTGCTCGCCGACCCGCGCGCCACCGTGCTCTACCTGGCCCCGACCAAGGCGCTCGCCGCCGACCAGCTGCGCGCCGTGGCCGGCTTGGAGCTGGAGGGGGTACGCCCCGCCTGCTACGACGGGGACACCCCGCGCGCCGAGCGGGAGTGGATCCGCCGGCACTCCCGGTTCGTGCTGACCAACCCGGACATGCTGCACCACGGCATCCTGCCCGGACACGCGCACTGGTCCGGTTTCCTGCGCCGGCTCGCGTACGTGGTGATCGACGAGTGCCACACCTACCGGGGCGTGTTCGGCTCACACGTGGCGCACGTGCTGCGCCGGCTGCGCCGGCAGTGCGCGCGCTACGGGCGCACCCCCGGTCAGGCGCTCACGGGCCCGCGCAGCACCCCGACCTTCGTGCTGGCCTCCGCGACGTCGGGCGACCCGGCGACGGCGGCCGGGCGGCTCACCGGCCTGCCGGTCACCGCCGTCACCGAGGACACCTCGCCGCGCGGCGGGGTCACCTTCGCGCTGTGGGAGCCGCCGCTGCTGCCCGACCCGGTCACCGGCGAGGTCTCCGACCTCGCGCCGGTGCGCCGGTCGGCACTGCGGGAGACCGCCGACCTGCTCACCGACAGCGTCGTCGAAGGGGTACGCACCCTCGCCTTCGTCCGCTCCCGACGCGGGGCCGAGGTGGTCGCCGCGAACGCCCGACGAGCACTGGACGAGGCGGTGCCCGGGCTGGGCGACCGGGTGGCCGCCTACCGGGCCGGCTACCTGCGCGAGGAGCGGCGCGAGCTGGAACGCGCGCTGCTGCACGGCGACCTGCTCGGGCTCGCCTCCACCAACGCCCTGGAACTCGGCGTCGACCTGGTCGGCCTGGACGCGGTGCTGATCTGCGGCTGGCCCGGCACCCGGGCCTCACTCTGGCAGCAGGCCGGCCGGGCCGGCCGCTCCGGCGGCGAGGCCCTCGCCGTACTGGTGGCCCGGGACGACCCGCTCGACACCTACCTGGTGCACCACCCGGAGGCGCTGTTCGGGCGGCCGGTCGAGGCAACCGTGCTCGACCCGGCCAACCCGTACGTGCTCGCCCCGCAGCTCGCCTGCGCCGCGCACGAGGCGCCGCTCACTGCCGCCGACCTGGAACTCTTCGGGGACGGCGCGAAGGAGGCGGTCGACTCGCTGGTCGAGGCCGGGGCGCTGCGGCAACGGCCGACCGGGTGGTACTGGCGGCACCGGGAGCGGCCCGAGGTCGACCTGCGCGGCGAGGACGGGGCGCCGGTCTGCGTGGTGGAGGACTCCACCGGCCGGCTGCTCGGCACCGTCGACGGCGGGTCGTCGCACTTCCTCCTCCACCCCGGCGCGGTCTACCTGCACCAGGGCGTCTCGTACGTGGTCGACTCGCTGGACCTGGCGGACGGGTGCGCGCTGGTGCACGCCGAGGAGCCGGACTGGTCCACCCACGCCCGGGACGTCACCTCGCTGTCCGTGGTGTCGGTCCGGGCGTGGGTGGACGCCGGCCCGGTCGGGCTCTTCCTCGGCGAGGTGGACGTGACCAGCCAGGTGGTGTCGTACCAGCGGCGACGGATCGCCACCGGCGAGGTGATCGACACCCGGCCGCTGGACCTGCCGGCACGGGAGTTGCGCACCGTCGCGGTCTGGTTCACCGTCTCCCCCGGCTCGCTGGCGGCGGCCGGGGTCGAGGCGGCGGACGTGCCGGGGGCACTGCACGCCGCCGAGCACGCCGGGATCGGCCTGCTGCCGCTGATGGCGACCTGCGACCGCTGGGACATCGGCGGCCTGTCCACGGCGCTGCACCCGGACACCGAGGCGCCCACCGTCTTCGTGTACGACGGCCATCCCGGCGGGGCCGGCTTCGCCGAGCGGGCATACCGGACGGCGTCGCCCTGGCTGCGCGCCACCCGGGACGCGATCGCCGAGTGCGGCTGCGAGGCGGGGTGCCCGTCCTGCGTCCAGTCCCCGAAGTGCGGCAACGGCAACAACCCGCTCTCCAAGCCGGACGCGGTCAAGGTCCTCGACGTGGTACTCGCCAACCTGGCCGCCCGGGAGTCGGCCGGCACCCGGTCGGGCGGAGCGGCGGACACCGCGGGGCCGCCTTCCTCCGACGCGACGGATGCCGGGCCACCTTCCTCCGACACGGCGGAAGCCGGGCCGGCCTCCCCGGACGCGGCGGGGAACACGGCGGGCGGCGGCTCAGCTGGGGCGGCGGGCGAAGGCTCGCGTGGTGTCGCGCTGCCACGGCAGGACGAGCGAAGAGCGGAGCGGACCGGCGCCGAGGGCAGCGCCTCGTCCGACTGACTGCCCGCCGGGCGCTGGCCCGGGCCGCTCGCGCTTCCCGCCCGGCTCCGGCTGCCTCCTCCTGTCGCCGGCGCGTCGCCTGGTACCGCCCAGCGCATCGCTTGCCGCCCGGCGCGTCGCTTGCCGCCCGGCGCGTCGTGTGCCGCCCGGCGCGTCGCCTGATGCCCGACGGGATCGGCTGGCCGTCCCGCACCGGAGCCGGCGGTCCGCGGCGAACGGGGTCGTGACCCACGACGGCGCGGTGGAGGCGGGCGGCGGGTCGGTCGCGGGTGCCGGCTAGTCATGGGGCGCCGGGCGGCCGGTGTCTGGGTGGGACAGGCGCATGAGTCGGCGGCCGGGTGGGCATTGACGCATGGGAGCGCTTCCATGACTTGCGCCGCCATGGCGGGCGCTCCCGCGAGACCCTGACTGAGATTCTTCCCGGGAGGAGAAGCCGTGGCCGACACCATCACCGAGACCGTCGACCTGCTCTATACCATCAACCAGGAGGACCTCACCCCGGATCAGCAGATCGCCCTGGGCAGTGCGTTGACGAACCTGGCCCAGGCCGAACGCCTGGAGCAGATCCACGAGCGCCTGCGCGGCATCCATCAGATCCTCAACGCCTGGGCGCTGAAGGCGACCGTCGACGGCGGACGTTGACGGTGGCACTGCCCACCCTCCGGACGCGGCCCGCGGGGGCGGACGCCGAGGGTCGGGCTGTGCGAGACTCCGGCGTTCACCCCTCGAAGGAGATCGCATGCAGCTCGACAGCCTGCAGACCCAGCACCAGTTCTTCATCCGGCAGCGGATCCGGATGATGGTCAACCAGTACGAGGTCCGCGCGGTGGCACCGGACGGCACCGAGGGCCCGCTGCTCGCGTTCGCGCAGCAGAAGCGCCTCGCGTTCAAGGAGCAGGTGACCATCTACACCGACGACTCCAAGCAGCACCCGCTGCTCGGCTTCAAGGCCCGCCAGCGGCTCGACCTCGGCGCCACGTACGACGTGACCGACCACGCCGGCAACCCGATCGGCCTGTTCCGCAAGGACTTCGCCCAGTCGCTGCTGCGGTCGACGTGGCACGTCGAGCAGGCCGGCCTGCCCCAGATCACCGGGCAGGAGCGCAGCCTGCCGGTGGCACTGCTGCGCCGGTTCGTCGACTCGCTCTCCTGGCTGCCGTACCACTTCGACTTCGTGGCCGGCGGCCAGCCGGTGTTCTCGGTCGTCAAGAAGTGGGGCCTGCGCGACCGGTACGTCGTCGAGATCCAGAACCCGCAGATCGACCGGCGGCTGGTCATCGCCATGGCGGTCGGCCTGGACGCCCTTCAGGGCCGCTGACCCGGGGGCGGCTCGGTCGACAGGGGAGGACCGAGCCGTGTCGAGCACGCACGGCAGGAGCGGGGCCGGACGGAACCTTCACCCGCCGGCCCCGACGCCTGCCTCTCCTGCCCACCGTCCGTCCCACGGGGGCGCGCCCGCCACGCTGCCCACCTCGGGTGGGGCGTCCGACGCGGTCAACCGCGGACCGGACCGGCCCGTGAGGCCGCCGTGGCGGTACGGGTCAACCAGGGCATGGGCGAGACCGTCACCTCCACCGTGACCAGGACGTCGAGCCCGTCGAGCCGGCAGGCGACCAGTCGACCGCCGTTGGCGCCGGTGAACTCGCCGGCCCGCCGGCACGCGTCGGCGGCACCGTCGACCGCCCGAGCGGCCCCCGCCAGGGCACCGAAGTCGGCCGCCGCGCGGGCCTGCTGCCGCGCCACCCGGGCAGCACCGAGCGCCGCGCCGAAGAGCCCGACCACCACGTACACCAGGCCGACGGCGAGCAGGCAGACGGTCGCCCCGCCCCGGTCGGCCCCCCGGTGCCCAGGGCGGCGGCCGGTCCGGCGACACCCCCGGCCGCCTGCGGCATCCCCGCTCACGGGCGTGGTCCCGGCGTACCCGGTTCGACGGCAGCCACGGCGGTGGCGGACACGGTGATCCGGGGCAGCCGCGCGGCGAGCGCACGGACCGGTGCCCGGACCGTAGCGGTCACCCGGTCGCCTGAGACGGTGACCGAGATGTCGGCGCCGGCCGGTGCGTACCGGGTGCCGGAGGCCGTCCCGGGCTCTCCCCGGGAGGCGGCGAGCGCCGCTTCCCGGGCCGCGTCGAGACAGCCGGCCCGGGTGGTGACCGCCCCGACCGCGGTGAGACCGGCGGCGAGCAGCAGGACGAGCGCCGGCAGGCCGGCCGCCAGTTCGGCGGTGAAGGAGCCACGTTCCCCGTCACCCCACCGCGCCCGGCACCCGGTGACGCGGGCCCGCCACGACGGCGGACCCGCCCGGCGGCGGCCGACCCGCCGGCGCCCGGTCACTTCAGCGCCCGGTCGATGACGGCGGTGAGGGCGGACTGCACGTTGCCGGAGGTGAGCACCTTCAGCAGGATGCCGGCGAAGGCCACCGCGGCGAGGGTGCCGACGGCGTACTCGGCGGTGTTCATCCCGGCGTCGCCGCGTAGGCGGGTGAGGAGTTTGCGCATGTCGTACTCCTGTCTTGAGGGATCACAGCACGTCGCCGAGGACGGCGACGATCACCGGCACCAGGCCGGCGAGAATGAAGGCGGGCAGGAAACACAGCCCGAGCGGCAACACGATCAGGACGCCGGCCCGCCTGGCCGCCGCCTCGGCGGCGGTGGCCCGGTCGGACCGCAGGTCGTCGGCGAGGCGGGTGAGCGCGCCGGCCAGCGCGGCACCGCTGTCGGAGGAGCGGATCGCAGCCGCCGCCAGGCGCTCCGCGCCGCACACCGGATGCAGGTGCGCCCAGGACTCGCTGGCCGTGCCGCCCAACTCCAGCGTCCGGCCCACCCGACCGAGCCGGTCGGCGAGCGGTCCGCCGAGCGCCTCGGCGACCGCCAGCACCGAACGGTCGACCGGTGCGCCGGCCCTGAGCGCGGCCGCCAGCAGATCGGCGGCGAGGGGCAGGTCGGCGGCCTCGCGTAGTCGCCGCGCACGGGCGGCTCGCGGTTCGAAACGCCGCAGCAGGCGATCCGCGACCACGCCGGCGAGCACGCCGGCGAACAGCCCGGGCCAGCCGCCGACCAGCACGAGGGTGGCCACTGCTGCCAGACCCGACCCGAGCCGGATCCGGTCCGGCCACCAGGACGGCCGGGCCGGTCCACCCGCCGGAACCGGCCACCAGGTGGGCCGGGCACGCTTCGTCGTCGACGGTCGCGCCAGCCGGCGTAACCGCCGGACCGGTCGCCCCTCCGAGCCACCGGCGGTGACCACCGGCAGCGCCGCCACCGCCAGGCAGGCCGCCACCACCAGTTGCCGGGACATCAGTCGGCCCGCCCGGGCGGCGCGCCGAGCCGCTCCGCCCAGAGCAGGCCGCCGACCTGAAGGGCGACCGCCGTGAGGGCACTGCCACCACCGACGGGCGTGTGCAGCAGCACGGCGACCGGGTCGACGCCGATGGCGTAGCCCAGCCCGATGCCGCCGAGCGGCAGCCCGGCGAGCAGCCAGGCGGTGGCCCGGGCACCCGCCGCCTGGGCACCGGCCGCGGCGAGGCCACGATCGGTCGCCCGGGCGTCTGCCTCGATCCGTTCGAGCAGCTCGGCCAGGGGTGCTCCGGTGCGGTCGGCCAGCCGTACGGCGGCCCGGGCCAGCCGGGCCACCCGGTCCGGTCCGTCGACGAGCGCCGGCGTGACCGGTAGGCCGGCCCGCAGGTCGGCGGCGAGAGTGCAGAGCTGGTCGAGCTCACGTCGGCGGGCCCGGTCGGCCGACTCGCGGGCGTGCCGGCGGCGGACCCCGCGGACACCGAGCGCACCGTAGGCGGCCAGCACGATCGCGCCCACCGGCCCGCCCAGCACGGCGCCCGCGCCGCCGCCCAGCAGAGCCGCGGCCGGCAGGGCGTGCCGGGGCGCGAACAGCGACCGTCGACGGGGACCCGGCTCCGAACCGAGGCGGAGGGCAAGGGACGGGTGGGCGGAGTCCCGCCGGTTCGGCGGTCGCGCCGGCAGCGGCCGGTCCGGGGTGGGCTGCCGGCCGCGACGCCCGCGCTGGGCAGTCGTCCGCCTGCCGTACGGCAGTTCGCCCGGTGCGTGGGTCGCGACGGGAGCCACGCCGGGGCGGGCTGCGGCATCGAGGAGGGCCCGCCGGCGGGACCGGATCCCGCGGACCGGCCAGACCACCACTGTCGCGGCACCGGCCAGGAGCACGGCCACCGACCAGGCCGGCCCGGTCACGCCGGCCCCGACGAGCCGGGCCAGGCCGCGCAGAGGATCGGCGGCACGGCCACGCCGCGCTCCTCTAGCAACGCGCCGAGTCGGCGGGCGGCCGGGCCCGGCCCGCGGCCGCGCACCCAGGCGGGGACCACGGTGGGCAGCCGTTCGGGGCCCTCGGGCAGGAGCAGGCTGACCGACTCCAGCACCCGCCCCCCACTGGCGCGGCGTACCTGGAGCAGCACCTGGAGTGCGGCGGTGGCCTGCGCGTGCAGGGCCGCCCGAGGCAGGCCGCCGAGCAGGCCGAGCGCCTCCAACCGGGCCGGCACGTCCGTCGGAGTGTTGGCGTGCAGCGTTCCGGCACCGCCGTCGTGGCCGGTGTTCAGCGCGGCGAGCAGGTCGACGACCTCCGCGCCCCGGCACTCGCCGACCACCAGCCGGTCGGGACGCATCCGCAGCGCCTGCCGGACCAGGTCGGTCAACCCGATCGCCCCGGCACCCTCCACGTTCGAGGCGCGCGCCTGAAGCCCGATCACGTGCGGGTGCACGGGGCGCAGCTCGGCGGCGTCCTCGACGAGCACGATCCGTTCCGTGCCGGGGACCAGTCCGAGCAGCGTGTTGAGCAGGGTGGTCTTGCCGGAGCCCGTGCCACCGGTGACCAGGTACGCCAGCCGGGCCGCCACGACGGCGGCGAGCACCGGGGCCACCGGCCGCGGCACGGTGCCCTGGCGGACCAGCTCGTCGAGGGTGAACGGGCGCTGCCGGAAGGTACGCAGCGAGAGGTACGGCCCGTCGGTCGCCACGGGTGGCAGCACGGCGTGCAGCCGGGTGCCGTCGGGCAGGCGGGCGTCGGCGTACGGAGAGCCGTCGTCGAGCCGCCGGCCGGCGGCCGCGATGAGCCGCTGCGCCAGCCGGCGTACGTCGTCGACGGTGCCGAGCGGCACCGCCGTCCGGCGCAGCCCTCGGCCCCGGTCGACCCACACCTGTACGCCGTTGACCAGGACGTCGGTCACCTCCGGATCGGCCAGCAGGGGGGCGAGGGGTCCGGCGCCGACGAGGTCGTCGTGCACCCGGTCGGCGATCCGCAGCAGGGCGGTGTCGCCGAGCACGGCGGCGGCGGGCTCGGCGCGTACGGCGGAGACGATGGCGGCGGGCGTCACCGGGGTGGCCGCGGCGGCGAACCGGTGCCGGACGCGGACGGCCAGTTCCCCGGAGTCGGCCGGGCCGGTCATGCCGCACCCGCCGTCTGCTCGCCGGTCAGCTCAGCGAGGATCCGCTGGCAGAGGGCCGCGAGCGGACCCTTGCCGGCGGCGGCCGGCGCCTCACCGCGTTCCAGCCCGCGGCATAACCCCGGCTCGGGGCGCAGCGTGCCAGCGAGCGGCAGGCCGAGCGCCCGGGCCACCTCGGTGGCCTTGAGCCGCCCGGGGGCGGGGCCGCGCACGACTACGGCGAGGTCGGCGCAGTGCGGCGTGGCCTCCGCAGCCACCCGGGCCGCCGCGGCGATGGCCCGCAGCTCCGCCGGCACGACAAGCAGGGCCCGGTCCGCCGACTGCAGAGCGACGACGGCCGCGTCGTCCAGGTGCCGGGGCAGGTCGAGCACCACGACGTCGCGGCCGCGGCGGCCGGCGTCGATGGTGGCGGCCATCGCCTCGGCCGGCAGGGGCAGCAGGTCGCCCCGGTCCCAGGAGAGCACGACGAGGTCACCCCGGCTGGGCAGGGCACGGACCAGCGACGGCGGGTCGACCCGCCCGTCGGCGGCGGTCAGGCCGGGCCAGCGCAGCCCTTCCAGCTGTTCCCAGCCGAGCACGAGGTCGAGCCCACCGCCGAGCGGGTCGGCGTCCACCAGGAGGGTGCGCCGGCGGGCCCGGGTCGCGGTGACGGCGAGGCCACCGGCCAGCACGCTGGCGCCCGCGCCGCCGCGCCCGCCGAGCACCGCCACGACCCGCGCGGCTCCGGGGCCGGCCGGGTCGGCCGTGCACTCGGCGAAGCGGTCGACCAGCCACGGCTCGGCTGCCGGAAGGGTCGCGACGTGTTCGGCCCCGATCAGCTCGGCGATCTCCGTACCCGGGTCGAGGTGCCTGGAGCGGCCGACCAGGACGGTCCGGGGCCGCCGCGGCAGCCGGGCCCGCAGGCAGCCCTGCGCCTGGTCGGCGCCGACGAGCACCAGCGGGGCCGGCGTCCAACGCGCCCGGGCGGCCGCCGGGTCGGCGGCCAGCTCGACCTCCGTGCCGCCTGCGGCGGCGAGCCGGAGCAGCTCGTCGAGGAGGTCGCCGTCGGCGGTGACGAGCAGGGGCAGCCGGCGGCGCGGCGGGAGCGGGGTACGGGGCGGCATGGCGGCCTCCAGCGGTCGGCTCGGGGTGCTGGAGGGAAGCCTGGCCGGGCGGGATGCGATGCGCCGCCGGTTGACGAGACCCTGTGGACAGGGTGAGCGACTGTGGATGGTCGCCGATCGGCGATTGGATCTGCTATGGACAGCCGGAACAGTCAACAACATTGCCGGCTACCGGCCGGTAGCGACTAATCGGCTGGAGGCGTTACACGTACACTCCGGAGCGGCCGGATTGCCACCCGGATAGCCGTCTGACCAGGGCATCCGGCGGCGCGGGCAGGAAAACACTTGATTGCCGGACAGGACAATCCGGCGCGGCCGGAACCATTGACGGCGGGGATTGCCCGGTACGCATAATCGATTCCCGTGCCGCCGAATGGGCGGCACCGTGCACTCGGAATCGGGGCCATGACGGATTCGCCGGACGGCAGACACGGAGCCCATCCCCACCGCCGGGTGGGCGACGCCGGTCGCCGGGCGACGCCCGCCCCGGCCACGCCCGGCGACCCGTACCGCCCCGCCCCGGGATCGGCGCTCGCCCGCACCCGCAACGAGGCCTGGCTGCGCGACTTCTCGCCGATGACCCTCACCACGCTCGCGGTGGGCGTGGTTGTGGTGGCGGTGCTCGGGTCGCTGGCGTTCTTCTCCGGCCCCCGCCGGTCTGAGCTGCCGCCCCCGATCGCCGGGGAAGCGATCGTGAGCTCACCGCGGCCCGTGGAACCGGCGGAGCCGCCGACCGTCTCGTACTCGCCGGCACCGGTCTCCCTCGCCACCCGCGCGTCGCTGCCCACCCGGTCGCCCACGCCGAGCCACCGACCGGCGAGCCCGAAGCCGTCGGCCAGCTCGCCGCAGCCGCAGTCGACCGCGCCCCGCCCGGGGAGCTGACCCCGCTACCCCCGTCCGCCGAGTCGAGCCTGCGGTCGTCCGGTGGCCGACCCGAGACGTTCATCGATTTCGTCAACGCCCGGTCGGAGCCGGTCGTCGTCCACTGGCTGGACTACGGTGGCCGGCGCCAGCAGTACGCGTTGCTCCAGGTTGGCCAGGGCTACCGGCAGCAGACGTACGTCGATCACCCCTGGGTGGTGACGAACGCCCGGGGCGTGGGTCTGGTCTGCTTCTGGCCCGACAGCAGGACGCTGCGGGCCGTGGTCAGGTGAGCGGCTCAGCATGATCGGAGCAGCTCCCGGAAGAGGCGCCCGGGTGGAGGGGCTTGCCGCCTCAGTGGCGGACCAGGCAGAACGGATGTCCGGCGGGGTCTGCATAGACGCGCCAACCGCGCCCGTCCGCTCCATCGTCCAACACCGTCGCGCCCAGAGTGAGCACCTGTTCCTGGGCGCGGTCGAGGTCCGCAACACCGAAGTCCAGGTGGAACTGCTGGGGCCGGGCCGGATCGGGCCAGAGCGGCGGCCGGTAATCCGCCACCCGCTGGAAGGCCAGCACGAGGCCGGTCGGCGTGTGCAGGGTCGCCCAGTCGTCACTGACCGCCCACCGCTGATCCCGCTGGTTGACGACACCGCCGAGGAGGACCTGGTAGAACTCGGCAAGTTCCGCCGGGTGCGGGCAGTCCAGCACCAGACACTGCAGATCAGCGATCATGGACCGATCCTAGGCATCGGGCAGGTCCCGGCTCGTTGGTGCGATCGCCGCGGCGGCTCGGGCAGGTGACGCTCGACGGCAGGCGGTGACCGGAGACGCACACCCGCTCGACGGGGACCAGGAGGGCCGGTGGGCCTCGACGGAACATCGCTCCCACAAAGGGAAGACCCCCGTCGGGGGGATGCGGTCTAACGCTGTCGGCCGCTGTCATCTGGTGGCGGCCCACATCGACGAGCAGGTGTCGTATCCCGTCGGTTGACGTTTGGGTCCGACCCGCATCGAGGCTCGCGCTGCCTCGCTGCCTAGCGCTCCCTACAAGGCATAGTCCGGATCTTCTTCTGCCGCATGTGGTCATTGATCGGGGGATCTGGATCCCGGCCCTGCACGGTTACCCAGGATCGACAGCCGTCGAGACCACGACGGACGCACAACAGAAGATCGATCGTGCTCGCGGCTCGCAGCCTGTTGGTCGTGAGCCTTGTCGTGAGATGCTCAACGGGCGAAGGGAGCGGCAGGTGGATCGACAGAAGTTGCGCCGGGTCGCTGATGGCCTTCCGTTGGTCGGTGTGTCGCTTGGGTTGGGTTGGTACCTCATCGACGAGAGGCTTTTCGGTCATCATGGCGGCGGCCTAGCCGCTGTCGGTGGCGAGTTGGTCGGGTTGCTGGTCATCAGTTGGGTCCTGCGCAGGGTGTCCGGGATGACGTGGCGCGAGGCGCTGTGGCCGCGACGGGAGCCACCGCCGTGGAGCCAGTTGCCACCGAGCATGGCGTCGGTCAACGAGTTGGCCCAGGCCGGGAAGAAAATCCAGGCCATCAAGATGTACCGCGAGCTGACTGGCGCGAGCCTGGCGGCGGGCAAGCAAGCCGTGGAGGCCATGATCGCCCGCCGCAGCCTTTCGTGAGCCGGCACCGCGAATCGAACCTGCTCCGCTGATCGCGCTCGTCCACGCCGTTGGTGGTCCGGCGGCGCGGCCGACCGCGCCGCGACCGTCATCCAACCTTGCCGAGCCCCTTGAGCCAGACCGGCCACGAACTCGCTGGACGCGATGTCTCGCTTACAAGTTCTGGGCGCATCGGTGGGGTCCGTCCGCATTCGCGACCTCGGGCGGCTGTCCTCGTCCGGCCGCCAGCGGCTGCCCTCGTCCCGGCCCGTTGCTGTCACCGTTGCTGTCGACAGCATCGGGGCCATCACCGCTTAGCGCTGGTCGGCCATCGGCGCATGCTGCTCGAGGGAGTCGCAGCGGAGCCGGCAGAGGTTCGAGACGGCCCGCTTGTGGTCGTCATCGCTGACAAGGCGGTCCTCGGTGGCACCGTCACCGAAGGTCTCCACTAGCACCAGAGACCAGAAGATGAGGCTGCTGCCGACTGTCGGGCACGCAGCGGGCACGCCCCGAGCCCTGGGAGGCTGTGCACGTCCCTTCCTAGGGAAAGGAGCCGGGGAATGGGCCGCATGGCCGATGGAACCCCTGGGCACGCGTCCGGCGTGTTCCTCGGCCCCCGCCTGGCGACCCGGCCAGGCGAGGGCCTGAAATCAATTCGGGCCCGCTCGCCTCGCCCGGTACGATGGCGAGCTTGTTCTCACTGCGGGGAGCCCATGAGATCCGCATGCGGCCGCCCCGGCAGTTCCCATGCTGAGAGTAGGTTTCGTCAATGGCATGCCGTATCAGTGAGCTCGTACTCAAGTGCCGCGACCCCGAGGTGCTGGCGCGGTTCTGGTGCGAGGTCCTGGACTTCATAGAGCTCGATCGCGAAGCGGAGGTCTACATCGAGATAGGCCCGCGCGAAGGGTTCGGCGGCCCGCAGCCGACGATCTTCCTCATCCGCAACGACGAGCCGAAGAACGGGCATGCCCGGCTGCACATCGACGTCAACCCCACCGACCGCGATCAGGACGCCGAGCTCGAGCGCCTCCTGGCCGCCGGGGCCAAACTCGTCGACATCGGTCAGCCTGCGGATGCGTCCTGGCACGTCCTCGCCGATCCAGAAGGCAACGAGTTCTGCCTGCTCAAGCGCCGCCTCGACCCACTCTGACGGCCCTCGTCCAAACGATCGATGCAGCCGCCACCCCGCAGCCGCCGACAAGATCTGGCGACCCCCATCAATAGCTGGGGGGCCGGGTGGACGCTCGACCCGCCCCCGTGTCGCATGCGTGTTGGTGAGGCATTGACCCAGCCAGCGGG
Organism: Micromonospora mangrovicola; assembly: GCF_047200535.1. Classification (NCBI taxonomy): domain Bacteria; kingdom Bacillati; phylum Actinomycetota; class Actinomycetes; order Micromonosporales; family Micromonosporaceae; genus Micromonospora; species Micromonospora mangrovicola. Next base: position 12,892 of record NZ_JBJZOG010000013.1, read on the forward strand.
ACCTCGCCATCGCGTCGCCGTCGACCCGCCCTTGTGGGAGCGGGCCGCCGTCGGGGCCGCCACGTCAAGACGGCCTTGACGCACGGACGGACGCTGGCGGCCCGGCCGCGGTCTGCTCGGCTCGCCCCGGGTCTTCGGCGGTGGGATGGCGCTACCGCAACCAGCCATGGACCGTGACCCGCCGACGGAGCCCCGGCCATCCTGGAGCCGGAGCGCCCCCGCCGGAGGCGCAGTAACCGCAATGCCGCGACCGACCCCGGCTCGCCGACGCGGCCGGCGTCCGCTCCCCTACGCCGCGCGGGCACATGGCCGCGCGGCCCGGCCGGCTGCTGGCCCACCCCTCACCGGTCAACAGCCCTGTCGTTCTGCGGCGGCCCTCCGGGCTCCCCGCCCTCCGCGCCAGCCGGCGGGCATCAGGCGTGACGGCCGCAGAGCGACAGCGGCAGCGGCTGGCACGCGCCCAGGCGGGGGCGCGTGCGGCCCGCTCAGGGCCGCCTTGAAGACGTACAGAAACTTTGAACACATCGCCGGCAGCCGGCTTGTCCTGCGCCGGTTGATGGTTGACACTGCGGCCTCGGTTGATGTTTGACACCTGGTCGGCCTGGTGCTCGTTGCGTCTGTAACTCAGGCGGGAGGAGCACCGGGTGGGACTCGCGGAGTTGAGCGTCATGGAGCAGCGGTTTCATGCGGTGATGGAGTGCCTGGGTGGGACTCCGAAGACGGAGGTCGCCGCCCGGTATGGGGTGTCGCGGCAGACGATCCACAACTGGCTGACCCGGTATGCCGCCGAGGGCGTCAAGGGCTTGGAGGACCGGTCTCACCGCCCGCATGTCTGCCCGCACCGGGTTGACGCCTCGACGGAGGCGTTGGTGTGTGAGCTGCGCCGGGATCATCCGCGGTGGGGTCCGCGTCGGCTGCGGTTCGAGGCCGGGCGTCGCGGTGTGACTCCTGCGCCGGCTCGGGCGACGGTGTATCGGATCCTGCGGCGGAACAACCTGGTCCCGGCGGTGCCTCGGAAGCGCCAGCGGGAGGACTACCGGCGGTGGGAACGCCCGGAGCCGATGGAGCTGTGGCAGATGGACATCGTCGGGGGTGTGCTCTTCGCTGACGGCACCGAGGCGAAGGTCGTCACCGGCCTGGACGACCACTCCCGCTACTGCGTGATCGCCACCGTGGTGCGTCGGGCGACCGGCCGGGCTGTCTGCGCTGCGTTCGCCGCTGCCCTGGCCCGGTTCGGGATGCCGGGTGAGGTACTGACCGACAACGGCAAGCAGTTCACCGGCCGGTTCACCAAGCCCCGTCCGGGTGAGGTGTTGTTCGAGCGGATCTGCCGGGAGAACGGCATCGTGGCCCGCAACACCAAACCTCGCACTCCGACGACCACCGGGAAGGTCGAACGGTTCCACCAGAGCCTGCAGGGTGAATGCCTGGACGGGCGGATCTTCGACAGCGTCGAGCAGGCCCAGGCCGCGGTGGACGTGTTCGTCGCCGAATACAACTACGACCGGCCCCACCAGGGCATCGACGGCGCCTTCCCCGCCGACCGCTTCCACCGACCCAGCCCCGGACGCGACCGGTCCGCAGCGGAGGCCTTGCCGCTGCGCCTGCCGTCCGGGCTGCTGCCCACCGCACCACCGGCCCCGAGGAAGCCACCCGCTGTCGAGGTCGACACGTCGGTGACCGTGTCCACCGGCCGACCGCAGCCGGTGCAGCTCGTCCGGGTGGTGCCGCCGTCGGGCAATCTGACCGTCGCCCAGCAGCAGGTGTGGCTCGGCCCCGCCGTCGCCGGCACCCGGGTCACGATCTGGGTCGACACCGACCGGCTGCACGTCCTGACTGCCGACGGCGCCCGCATCAAGTCCAGCCCGTCGCGGCTGTCCCAACGCGATCTTGCCCGCCTACTGGCCGACGGCGGCAGCCCCGCCGGACCGCCCCCACTACCCCAACCTGAGCCGCAGACCACCGCCGTCGAAGTCGACCGGGTCGTCAACGCGTGCGGCGGCATCAGCATCGCCGGCCGGCAGATCAGCGTCGGCATGCCCCTTGCCGGCCAGCGGGTCCGGGTTCGCGTCGACGGCATCCTCCTGCACGTCATCGACGACGCCGGGCAGCTGCGCCGCACCCTGCGCTGCCCACTCCCGCCCACCGCGCTTGGCCGTATCCGCGACGCCCGCTCGGCCTCCCCGGTCCCACCACCGGCCACCGCCCCGACCGTCGACCGGGTCGTGTCGATCAACGGCAGCTTCCAGGTCGCCGGACAGAAGATCCAAGTCGGGAAGGTCCACGCCCGCAAACTCGTCACCGTCGCCCTCGACGAGCACACCATCACCGTCTACGACGCCGACACCCCGATCGCGGCCATTCCCCGCCGCAGCACCACCGATCTGAACCGCACCAGAGCCAAACACCAGATCACCATCCCGGGTCAGGCTCGGCAGCCTCGCCTTCGTGCGTGACCTGGCAACTTGTCGTCGGCTATCGGGCTGACCTCAGCCCGAGCGCACTGTGTTCGATGAGGCCTGCGGGGAGGTCGGTCCGTCCGGACTCCTGCGTTGTCAGCGCGACGAGCTCGGTGCGCAGATCCACGGCAGGTTCACCGAGCACGATCGTGCTGATCACAAGCTCGACCATCACTCGGTCGTATCGTTCAGAGCTGCGCCGGTAACGCGACGGGTCGGACTCCACCGTCGCCGCTGAGATACGCCAACCACCGCCACCAACGGGCGAGAACGACGCTTCGAAGACCCCGTTGCCGGTCCAGCTGCGATGCAGGAACGCGACCTGGTCCTCAACGAACACGTTCCACTTCTCGTCCATGTCGCGAGCCTCGTAACCGAGCTTGATCCGTTCCCACTGCTCGTCGGACCACGTGCGGGTCGGCAGCTCGGCCATCGGCATGGGTGCCACGATCGGAAACACCTGCCGCAACGACGACCGGGTGACCGGCGACGGTTCGATCATCAGCAGATCCTACGGGCGCGACGGCTGACCGGACCATGACCACTCAGGAGCCCGACACCCTTACCATCGACCGAAGCACCAGCACTATTCGATCTCGACCTGGCGTCAAGCATCCTGCGACGCCGTTTCGTCAACCATCATGCGAGACCAGGCATCTGCGCCGCACATCTGCGCCGCCGTCTTGTCCTGCGCCGCCGTCTGCGCCGCCGCCGGCGCTGGCCTGCGCTGGGGAGAATGCGCCGGGCTGACCTGGTCGTCGGTCAACCTCGACCGCGCCCGGCTGCGCGTGGTCCAGGTCGCCGAGGAGACCCATGGCGGTATCCTGCTGCGCCCATACCTCAAGAGCCGGGCTGGCGTCCGGGCCATGCCCTTGTCCGGCTTCCTGACGTCGCGCTGCGCCAGCTGCTCGCCAAGGCTGGCGATCCGGATCCGCGCACCCTCGTCTTCCGCGACCGCATCGGCCGGCCGCTACGCCGGTCCGACTTCCGACGCCGGGTGTGGCTGCCCTCCCTGGTCCGCGCCGGCCTGCTCGGCCAGGTCGTCAACGCCGGCCCGCACCGATACCGCGCGGTCTGGCCGGACCGGGACGGCGTCGAGTGGTCCGCGGAGTTCACCACCGAGCGGGAGGCGGTCGCGTGCGTGGCGGCGAAAGCGGCTGGCGGAATGCGGTTCCACGACCTGCGGCACGCCTACGCCACCTGGCTCGTCACCGACGGAGTGCCGATCAACCTGGTGCAGCGGGTCATGGGCCACGAGCAGGCGTCAACGACGCTCAATCGTTATACGCACACCCCGGACGACTACGCGGCCCGCATCCTGGATGCCTTCACGCTGCCTGCTGACGATTTGCTGACTCCGGCCCTGAAAGAGCCGGCGGGAAGCGCTCTCGACGAGGACGAGGAGGGCCTGTGACCTCGGGCGGAGGATCGCTCCCGCAAAGGGACGACCCCCGCCGGGGGGAGACGGGGGTCGTCGGAGGTTCGGCTCCGGGGGGGTCGAGCCGAACCCGCTCAGCGGTCACGGGGGGTGCAACCGCCGAGGGCCTCTCGGTCGACGAGGAGTGAACTCTCGTCGCGCACAAGCATGCCGCAGCGGACCCTTATACGTCGAGTGGCGCCCGCCCCACCCATTGCTAATTTGTGTTCGGAGAGTGTGACTGCCGTCACTCTCTGCCGAGGGTGTCGGTCATCCTCGCGCTCGGGATGCCCCCGGGCCCCCGCCGGAGGCCGCCCGTCCGGCTAGACTTTCGCGCCGTGGGCCGAAGTGCCGCTTTCTTCGATCTGGACAAGACCGTCATCGCCAAGTCGAGCGCCCTGGCGTTCGGTCGGCCGTTCTACCGGGACGGGCTGATCACTCGGCGTGACGTGGTCAAGTCGGCGTACGCGCAGTTGATGTTCCGGCTGGGCGGCACCGACGAGCAGACCATGGCCCGGACCCGGGACTACCTGGCCGAGCTCTGCAAGGGCTGGCAGGTGGAGCAGGTCCGCCAGATCGTCGCGGAGACGCTCCACGAGCTGATCAACCCCTACGTGTACGCCGAGGCTGCCGCTCTCATCGAGGAGCACCAGGCCGCCGGCCGGGACGTCGTGCTCGTCTCCGCCTCCGGCGAGGAGATGGTCCGGCCGATCGGCGAACTGCTCGGGGTCACCGACGTGATCGCCACCCGGATGGCGGTGGAGGACGGCCGCTACAGCGGCAAGGTGGAGTTCTACGCGGCCGGGCCGAGCAAGGTCGACGCCGTCGGCGAGCTGGCCACCGCCCGCGGGTACGACCTGGCCGATTCGTACGCCTACTCCGACTCGTACAGCGACCGGCCGTTGCTGGAGTGCGTGGGCCACCCGACCGCGGTCAACCCGGACCGGGCGCTGCGCAAGCTGGCGGTGGAGAACTCCTGGCCGGTGCTGGAGTTCCGGCACCCGGTCCCGCTGGGTCGCCGGCTGCGCGAGCGCCCCGCCGTGCCGGTCGCCGCCGCGGCCCTCGGGGTCGGCGTCGGCGTGGCCATCGGCATCGCCTGGTACGGCCGGCACCGCCGCACCCGCGCCGCCGCACCCACGGCCTGACCGCCCGCCATCCACCCGCCCCTCCGGGGCATCCGCCTCCCCGGAGTTCGCTGATACAGAGAAAGAGGGGCCATTCGCCGTGGAATGGCCACTCTTTCCGTGAATTCGCGCGGATCTTGAGCGGGGGGCCGGTGCCGCGGGGGGTCAGGGGGCGGCGAGGATCTCGTCGCCGATCAGGGTGATCTGGTCCGCGCCGACCTCGACCGCCGACATGTAGTGACGCAGCCACGAGCGCAGCCCGTCCGGCGTGCCGGTGGCGAAGGCACCGGCCGCGCCGACGTACTCCGGCTCCCGTTCGCGGTGGCCCACGTCCACGGCGACCAGCCCGCGCGGGTCGAAGCCGGTCGAGATCAGCACCAGCCGGGCGGCGGCGCGGGCCACCACCCCGGACGGGCCGGCGAAGGGGCGCAGGTTCAGCAGCTCGCCGTGGACCACGGCGGCCAGCACCAGCGGGGGCACCTTCGTCCCGCCGGCGACCAGCCCGGCCAGCCCGTCAAGGCGGGCCGCGACCACCGGGTCGGCCACCGGCCGGCCCAGTTCCGCCTCGGCGACGACCTCCCGGGCGGCGAGCACGTGCAGCCGGGCGAGCACCTGTCGGGGGGCCTTCGACCAGAGTTCGGTCAGCCCGGGCAGCGCCCCGGCCACCCGCAGCGCCCCCTGGAGCACCGGGTCGGTGACGGTGCCGGCGCGTACCTCCTCGCGGTCGTGCGGGCGGCCCTCCAGGGCGGCGCTGGCCACGGCCGAACGGAGGCTGACCTCCGCGGCCACCTGCCCGCCGTGGCGGCGCAGCGCGCGGTGCCGGTGGGCGACGTCGACCCGCTCGCGGGCCCGCTCGACGGCGGGCGCGATGTCGGCGAGCGCGAGCAGCGGGGCGAGCGGATCGGTGGTCACCCCGCCACGCTAGCGACTCGACCCACGGGCCCGACCCCAGCCGCCGAGAACGCGACCTGAACCACGCTCGCCGCCGCCCCAGCTGTCAGTCGCGCTGGGCTGAGGAGGCGGAGGCGTCGAGACGGGGCCCGCCTTACAACTCGGCGCGCCCCGAAGGCCGCTGAGCGCGGTTGGTCCCCGGGCGCTCGCGGCGGGGGTACGGCCCGACTAACCTCTCCCGAGTAGGAGACGCAGGTCACGCGATGAAGGAGTCACCGCATGAGCGAGGCATTGGCCAACTTGCTGAACGAGACGCGCCAGTTCCCGCCGCCGGCGGAGCTCGCCGCGAACGCCAACGTGACCGCGGACGCGTACGCCGAGGCGGCCGGGGACCGGCTGGCCTTCTGGGAGCGCCAGGCCGGGCGACTGAACTGGGCCCGGCAGTGGGACCAGGTGCTCGACTGGTCGGACGCGCCGTTCGCGAAGTGGTTCGTGGGCGGGCAGCTCAACGTGGCGTACAACTGCCTGGACCGGCACGTGGAGGCCGGCCGGGGCGACAGGGTGGCGATCCACTGGGAGGGCGAGCCGGGTGACACTCGCACCCTCACCTACGCCGACCTGCACCGGCTCACCTGCCAGGCGGCGAACGCGCTGACCGACCTGGGCGTGACCGCCGGCGACCGGGTGGCGATCTACCTGCCGATGATTCCCGAGGCGGCGGTGGCGATGCTGGCCTGCGCCCGGATCGGCGCCACGCACAGCGTGGTCTTCGGCGGCTTCTCCGCCGACGCGCTGACCAACCGGATCCAGGACGCCACCGCGAAGGTGGTGATCACCGCCGACGGCGGCTTCCGCCGGGGCAAGCCGTCGGCGCTCAAGCCGACCGTCGACGAGGCGGTGGCGAACTGCCCGTCGGTCGAGCACGTGCTGGTGGTCCGCCGGACCGGTGAGGACGTGGCCTGGTCGGCGAAGGACCACTGGTGGCACGAAACGGTGGAGACCGCCTCTCCGGAGCACGCCGCGCAGCCGTTCGACGCCGAGCACCCGCTCTTCATCCTTTACACCAGCGGCACCACCGCGCGGCCGAAGGGCATCCTGCACACCACCGGCGGATATCTCACCCAGGCGTCGTACACCACGCACGCGGTCTTCGACCTGAAGCCGGAGACCGACGTCTACTGGTGCACCGCCGACATCGGCTGGGTCACCGGGCACTCCTACATCGTGTACGGCCCGCTCTCCAGCGGCGCCACTCAGGTCATGTACGAGGGCACCCCGGACACCCCGCACAAGGGCCGGTTCTGGGAGGTGGTCGACAAGTACAAGGTCACCATCCTGTACACCGCGCCGACCCTGATCCGCACCATGATGAAGTGGGGCGAGGACATCCCCGCCGGGTACGACCTGTCCTCGCTGCGGCTGCTGGGCAGCGTCGGCGAGCCGATCAACCCGGAGGCGTGGATCTGGTACCGCCAGCACATCGGCCGGGGCGAGCTGCCGATCGTCGACACCTGGTGGCAGACCGAGACCGGCGCGATCATGATCTCCCCGCTGCCGGGCGTCACGGAGGCCAAGCCGGGTTCCGCGATGACCCCGCTGCCGGGCATCGTCGCCGACGTGGTGGACGACCAGGGCCAGTCGGTGCCGAACGGTGGTGGCGGCTACCTGGTGCTCACGGAGCCGTGGCCGTCGATGCTGCGGACCATCTGGGGCGACGACAACCGGTTCATCGAGACGTACTGGTCGCGGTTCGGCGCGGGTGCCGGCGGCACCGGCGGCGACGAGTGGGTCTACTTCGCGGGCGACGGGGCGAAGAAGGACGACGACGGGCATATCTGGCTGCTCGGCCGGGTGGACGACGTGATGCTGGTGTCCGGCCACAACATCTCCACCACGGAGGTGGAGTCGGCGCTGGTCAGCCACCCGTCGGTGGCCGAGGCTGCGGTGGTGGGCGCGACCGACCCGACCACCGGGCAGGCCATCGTCGCCTTCGCCATCCCGCGCGGCAGCGCCCAGACCTCGGGTGAGGCGGGCGAGCAGCTCATCGCCGAGCTGCGCAACCACGTGGCGAAGACGCTCGGCCCGATCGCCAAGCCGCGGCAGATCATGCTGGTGCCCGAGCTGCCGAAGACCCGCTCCGGCAAGATCATGCGGCGGTTGCTGCGGGACGTCGCGGAGCACCGCTCGCTCGGCGACGTCACCACCCTTCAGGACTCCTCGGTGATGGAGCTGATCTCCTCCGGCATGGGTGGCGGAAAGTCCGACGAGGACTGAGCGCAGGCGTACCACCAGGTGGGTGACGGCCCCGGCGGGCCGTCACCCACCGTCGTTCCCCGGACCTGTCCATCGGCGGTTCGGTGGAGGCAGGGCAGGCTGAACGGCCAAAGGGAGGCTGTCACCCCTCTCAGTGACAGCAACTTCTCATCTAGGTTCAGCCGCACCGGCCCGGTTCGACGGACGTCCCTGCGACGCACGACCGGACGGTTCTCCTTCCCCATGCCCCACGAGGAGCGGCATGAACACATTTCCGCAGTCCGGGTCACGCCGACGCCTACTCGTCGCGCTGCCTGCCATCGCCCTCGCGGCCACGTCGCTGACCGTGACGGGCAGCGCGGCGGCCCAGGAGTCCGGTCCCGCCCGCGCCACCATCGGGTCGGACGAGTACTACATCAACTACGCCGAGCCGGCGGTACAGCCGGACACCAACGGCAAGGAGGTCAAGGGCGCGGGCGGCGTCTACGGCGCGCAGCTGGACAAGGCCACGGCCTACGACCACAAGTTCGCCACCGGCAACCCGGTGACCGCCCGCGAACTCGCCAAGCTCGAGGCCAAGGCGATCAAGACCGGGAAGAACCCGCGCCAGATCAAGCAGGCCAAGGGCACGCAGACCGCCAAGCTGCTCACCCTGCTGGTGGAGTTCAACGACCAGGCAAACGACGACTTCAGCGACGTGTACGTCCCCAAGACGGTCTTCGAGGACCGGAGCTGCGTCCTCGGCACCGTGCAGAACGGGCCGAAGCACAACACCATCCCCGACCCGGCGTCGCTGCCCCACCTGGACAACAACTCCATGTGGGTGCCGGACTTCTCGCCGGAGCACTTCGACAAGATGCTCTACACCAAGGAGGGCATCACCGAGCGGGTCCGCAAGGACCTGACCGGGCCGGACGGCCAGGCCGGCATCGACATCTCCGGGCGCACCATGCACAACATGTACCTGGAGATGTCCAAGGGCGCGTACACGGTGGACGGCCAGGCCAGCCCCTGGATCACCGTGCCGCACTCGGAGGCCTGGTACGGGGCGTCCCGGTGCTTCCAGGACGCCGACGGCAACTGGGTCGCGGGCGCGATGCAGTCGATGAACGGGCACCCGGACAACCCGCTCGGCGCGGGCCGGCTGGCCACCGACGCGATCGACGCGCTGGCCAAGATGGACCCGAACTTCCCGTGGGCCGACTACGACATCGAGGACCAGGGCGACCGGGACGGCGACGGCAACTACAACGAGCCGGACGGCGTCATCGACCACCTGGTGCTGGTGCACGCCAACCAGGGCAAGTCCCGTGGCGGCGGCGACCTGGGCGTCTACACGATCTGGGCGCACTCGTCGGCGGTGGCCGGCGGCTACACGATCCCCGGCACCCAGCTGAAGGTGTCGAACTACATCGTGCAGCCGGAGGACGCCGGGGTCGGCGTCTTCGCTCACGAGTTCGGCCACGACCTCGGCCTGCCGGACCTCTACGACACCTCCGGCAACGCCGACTCGGACGTCGACTTCTGGGACCTGATGGCCTCGGGCTCGCACTCCGGTGAGATCTTCCAGGCGATGCCGACCAACATGGGCCTGTGGGACAAGTGGGTGCTCGGTTGGGCCGACCCGCTGACCGTCAACCCGGGGGACGACGCCCGCTCCGTGCAGCTCGGGCAGAGCTCCAACACCCCGGTCGGCACCAAGGACGGCATCAAGGTCAACCTGCCGAACAAGGTGATCAACCTGGCCGACCCGCACAGCGGCGCCAACATGTGGTACTCCGGCGCCGACCAGGACTGGGCCGACGTCAAGCTGAGCCGGACGGTCACCGTCCCGAACGCCGCGGACGCCAAATTCTGGATGTGGAACAACTACGTCATCGAGCAGGACTGGGACTACGGCTTCGTCGAGGTCTCCACCGACGGGGCCAACTGGTCCGAGCTGAAGGTGCGCGACGAGGCGGGCAACCTGGTCAGCACCAACGACGGCTACTCCGACCCGAACGGCCGGATGGGCGACTACGGCGGCAAGAAGTACGGCCTGACCGGCGACAGCCACGGCTGGCGGCACGACTGGGTCGACCTGTCGGCGTACGCCGGGCAGACGGTGCAGCTGCGGCTGCGCTACGCCACCGACGCCGGCTTCCTGGAGCGCGGCTGGTTCGCCGACGACTTCTCGGTCACCGGCGGCGGCGCCACCACCTGGAGCGACGACGTCGAGGGCGGCGCGAACGGCTGGACCCAGACCGGCGGCACCTGGACGGACAGCACCGGCGCCGGCTGGCACATGGACTCGGGCACCCAGGTCAAGGCGCACTACTACCTGGCCGAGTGGCGTAACTTCGACGGCTTCGACCGGGGCCTGAAGTACGCGTACGACACGGTGTACTCGCACGAGGCGTGGAAGGTCGACCGGATCTCCTACAACGCCCCGGGCATGCTGGTCTGGTACCGGGACACCGCGCTGGGCAACGTCAACCACGTCACCGCGCAGTCCACGTCGCTGCCCAGCTACGGCGCCAAGGGCGGTCTGCTGATCGTCGACGCGCACAACGAGCCGCTGCGCCGGCAGGGTGAGGCGGCCGTGAAGGACCCGTCGACGCTCGACAACCTGCCGAGCCGTCCGCAGTCCTCGAACGCGGCCTTCTCGCTGAACTCCACGTACCCCTTCAAGGAGTGCCTGGAGGCGGCGGACGAGCCGTACAGCGAGTACTGCACCAACTTCGGTGCCCAGGCGCCGGTGGCGACCTTCACCGACGCCAAGGGCTGGTACCCGGGCATCGAATTCCGCGACGGGCGGCTCTTTGCTCGGGACGGCGACGCCTCGGTGGTCATCCCGTCGCAGGGCAACGCGCCCTACACCACCCGGATCACCAACCCGGACGGCTCCCCGGCGACCGGCCTGTACGGCACCGACCTCGGGTTCACCGTGCTGGGTTCGGGCAACCCGGGCGACCAGGGCGTCGCGTACGGCGTCTCGATCACCATCAAGCGGGCCGCCGACGACAACTCGTACGCCACGGTGTACGTGACCTCGGCGATGCCGTGATCTGACCAGCCGGCGCACGTCGGGACACACGGCGGGGCCCGTCTGGAGCACACTGCTCCGGACGGGCCCCGTCGTCTTACGCGCACACAGATTTCTTCCAGAATCCGTGTGACATTTTCTCAGCCGCCGACGCTCCCCTTGGGGGGCCTCATAATCACCGTCACTGCCGGTGATCGTGGCCGAAACGTAATGTGAGCAGCCGCTCCGCCACTGCGCCCTTTGGTCCGCATTTGTTCACGAAAGAAGGGCCATGTTTCCGGTGATTGACCGGTGACAACGATGCAAACCTCTGTCATTGTGAGTGACGCATGACATGACAGCGATAGCTGTAGCTGTCCCTGTCATGTAACAGATCCACAAAGGAGGAGGACCTTTGAGGAGACGAGTCACAGCGGGCCTGGCCACGGCCGCGGCCGCGCTGCTGGCAGCCGGTGTCGTCACGGCACCGGGCGCCGCTTCGGCGGCGGAGCCAACCCCCGGCGTCGACAAGGCGAAGCACGGCAAGGACAGCCTGCCCGATCCCAAGGCGGATCAGCAGCGGGAGCTCAAGAAGCAGGCAATCAACGACCTGCTGAAGGGCAAGGCCAAGCTTCAGACGCGCAACGGCTCGAAGGTCATCCAGGTAAAGGACGACCTGTTCGTCGAGTACCAGCAGGCGCCGAAGACCGACCCCATCTTCACGATGCTGGTCAACTTCGGCGACCAGACCGACCCGCGTACCGGCGGCACCGCCGGCCCGGTGGTCAACCAGATCCCCGAGCCGGACCGGAACTGGGACGGTAGCCCCACCGACAACAACAGCACCCTGTGGTCGCCCAACTTCGACCGGGCGCACTACATGGACATGTTCTACGGTGAGGGCGAGTCGTTCCGGGACTTCTACCTCAAGCAGTCCGGCGGCCGGTACACCGTCAACGGTGACGTCAGCGACTGGGTCACCGTGCCGTACAACGAGGCTCGGTACGGCAGCAACAACATCTCCCAGGCCAACGGCTACTGGAACTTCGTCAAGGACAGCGCCACGTCCTGGTATGACGCCCAGATCCAGGCCGGGAAGACGCCGCAGCAGATCAAGGACTACCTGGCCCAGTTCGATGTGTGGGACCGGTACGACTACGACGGCGACGGCAACTTCAACGAGCCCGACGGCTACATCGACCACTTCCAGGCGGTGCACGCCGGTGAGGGCGAGGAGGCCGGCGGCGGTGCCCAGGGCGACGACGCCATCTGGTCGCACCGTTGGGCGGCGTTCACCAACCTCGAGGGCAAGGCCGGCCCGGCCGGCAACCTCGCGGGCGGTGTGCAGATCGGCGACACCGGGATGTGGATCCGTGACTACACCACGGAGCCGGAGAACGGTGGCCTCGGTGTCTTCACCCACGAGTACGGCCACGACCTCGGTCTGCCGGACCTGTACGACACCGCGGGTGGCGACAACGGCACGGGCTTCTGGACGCTGATGTCGTCCGGTTCGTGGCTGAACCACGGCAAGGACAACATCGGCGAGACCCCGGGTTACATGGACCCGTGGTCGAAGCTCTACCTGGGCTGGCTGAACTACAGCACGGTCGAGTACGGCAAGGGCAGCACCCAGGTGACCCTCGGGCCGGCCGGTGACAGCGACGGGCCGAAGGCCCAGGCGGTCATCGTCAACCTGCCCTCGCAGACGCAGACCACGAACTACAACACGCCGTTCGGCGGGTCGTACGAGTGGTGGGGCGGCAGCGCGGACGACCTGAACACCACGCTGACCCGCACCCTGGACCTGACCGGCGCGACCACCGCGTCGATCAGCTCCAAGCTGCAGTACGACATCGAGACCGACTACGACTACCTCTACGCCGAGGTGTCGACGGACGGCGGCGCCACCTGGGCCGACCTGAAGAACAACCTGGTCGGCACGGGCAAGAGCGGCATCGACGGCTCCAGCAACGGCGCGTGGGTCGACTCGGCCTACGACCTGTCGGCGTTCGCCGGCCAGACGGTGCTGTTCCGTTACCGCTACGCCACCGACGGCGGGGTGCACTTCGCCGGTCCGTTCCTGGACAACATCCAGCTGACCAAGAACGGCACCGTCGCGTGGACCGACGACGCGGAGACCCTGGCCGCGGAGTGGACCGCGAAGGGCTGGACCCGGATGACCGGCTCGGTCACCGACACCTACCCCCGCTTCTACATCGCCGAGAACCGGACCTGGTTCGGTTACGACGACACGCTGCGGACCGGCCCGTACAACTTCGGTTGGGGCAACACCCGGCCGGACTTCGTCGAGCACTTCTCGAACCAGCCCGGCATGCTGGTCTGGTACGTGAACTACGCGTACGGCGACAACAACACCTCGCAGCACCCGGGCTACGGCCTCAACCTCCCGGTTGACGTCCGCCCGGACAAGATCAACGTCGGCGGCCAGGGCGTCATCGCCAACCGGCGCAACGGCTACGACGCGACGTTCAGCCTGTACACCAAGCCGGCGCAGACCTTCCACAAGAACGGCGTGGCGGTCACCGTGCCAGAGCTCGAGCCGAACCCGATCTTCAGCGACAAGGGGATCGGCAAGTACTGGACTGCGGGCAACTCCTGGAACTCGGTGAAGGTGGCCGGCACCGGCACCACCATCGAGATCCTCCAGCAGGGCACCACCCCGGACAGCGACATGATCGTCAAGGTCACCAACTGATCGGGTAGCACCAACCGGAAGGGGCCGGTGGCGGCGACGCCACCGGCCCCTTTCGCGTATCCCGGGGGCATTCGCCCTGCTCATCCCGACCGATTGACCGAGCCGGATGTGACGGTGAGGAACGTTCCCAACAAAAAGTAGCTACAAATCGACGCAGCCGTCTTCCCACACGTCACGGGACTGTCTATCTTCACCATTGGTCCCACTAGTGGGACGTCTCCACCGGCCCGTACCCCCGTTGGGCCGGTTCCCTCACACCGGAGGTATCCACGTGCGCAAAGTCGCAGTGGGTCTGCTCGGGCTTTCGTTGACGGCGACGGGACTGGTGGCGGGCACGGCCGCCAGTGCCGCGCCGACGCCGAAGCTGCCGCCGTCCGCACCGTCGGTAGCCGAGCCCGCGCAGACTGATCACGACCTGCCCAACCCGCTCGAGACCAAGCGGCGGGCGCTGCGTCAGGAGGGCCTGAGCGAGGTCCTGTCCGGCCGGGCCAAGCCGCAGCAGATCAACGGCAGCACGGTCGTCAAGGTCGGTGAGACCGCGGCCGAGGGCGCCGCGGCCGGCCGGTCCGCCAAGAGCACCAGGGCCGGCAAGGGCCCGGTCAAGGACCAGTACGTCGAGCTCTCCCGCGAACGGACCGACCGGATCTTCGTGATCCTCGCCGAGTTCGGCAACGAGCGGCACCCGTCCTACCCGGACCAGGACACGGACCCGGAGACCCCGGGCCCGGCCCGGTTCGACGGCCCGCTCAACAACGAGATCCCGCAGCCCAACCGGGCGGTGGACAACTCCACCGTCTGGCAGCCGAACTACGACGCCGACCACTACCGGAAGCTCTACTTCGGCACCGCCCCCGGGGACGAGTCGCTGAAGCAGTACTACGAGGCGCAGTCCTCCGGCCGGTACACCGTCGACGGCGAGGTCACCGACTGGGTCAAGGTCAGGTACAACGAGGCCCGGTACGGCCGCTCGGGCGACGACCCGACGGACGCCAACGGCGACGACCCGGCCGTGTGCGGCAGCAACGTCTGCACCAACACCTGGGCGCTGGTCCGCGACGCCGCCAACCAGTGGGTCGCCGACCAGAAGGCCGCCGGCAGAACCGACGCGCAGATCGCCGCCGACGTCAGGTCGATGGACCAGTGGGACCGGTACGACTACGACGGCGACGGCAACTTCAACGAGCCGGACGGCTACATCGACCACTTCCAGATCGTCCACGCCGGCGGCGACGAGGCCGACGGTGACCCGAACCAGGGTGAGGACGCCATCTGGAGCCACCGCTGGTACGCCTACGCGTCCGACCAGGGCAACACCGGCCCGGCGGACTTCCCGGCCGGCGGCACCCAGATCGGCAACACCGGCGTCTGGATCGGCGACTACACCATCCAGCCGGAGAACGGTGGCCGCAGCGTCTTCTACCACGAGTACGGCCACGACCTCGGTCTGCCGGACGACTACAACGTCACCAGTGGTGGGGACAACAACAACGAGCACTGGACCCTGATGGCCCAGAGCCGGCTCGGCGCCAAGAACGACGGCGGCATCGGCGAGCGCGGCGGCGACCTCGGCGCCTGGAACAAGCTCCAGCTCGGCTGGCTCGACTACGAGGTCGTCGTGGCCGGCCAGAAGCGCACCCTCAAGCTGGGCCCGCAGGAGTACAACTCCAGCAAGGCGCAGGGCGCGGTCGTCGTGCTGCCGAAGCGGACCTACACCTTCGACAACGGGGCGCCGTTCGAGGGTGGGAAGCAGTTCTTCTCGGGCAACGAGGACGACCTGAACACCACGATGACGCGGACCATCGACCTCACCGGGAAGAGCAGCGCCGCGTTCACCATGAAGGGTCGCTACAACATCGAAGAGGACTACGACTACCTCTTCTTCGAGGCCTCCGTCGACGGTGGCCAGACCTGGTCGGCGCTGCCGGGCACGGCCAACGGCAAGGCGCTCAAGGAGATCTCGCCCGGGCGCTTCGCCCTGGACGGTTCCAGCGACGACCAGTGGGTCGACGTCGACATCCCGCTGGACTCCCTCGCCGGCAAGACGGTGCAGTTCCGGCTGCACTACGTCACCGACGGTGGTGTCTCCGCCGGTGGCTTCTACGGTGACGCGATCGCCGTGACCGCCGACGGGTCGACCGTCTTCTCCGACGGCGCGGAGGCGGGCGCGGGTGACTGGACGCTCGGCGGCTTCGCCATCGTGGCCGCGACCTACACCCGTGACTTCGACAACTACTACATCGCCGGCAACCGGTCGTACGTCTCGTACGACCAGTACCTGAAGACCGGTCCGTACTACTTCGGCTACGCGAACACCCGGCCGGACTACGTGGACCACTACGCGTACCAGCAGGGTCTGCTGATCTCCTACTGGAACCTGCGGTGGGCGGACAACGACACCGGCAGGTTCGGGCACCCGGGTGAGGGTCGCAACATGATCATCGATGCGCACCCGCGGCCGATCTACAACCTGACCGGCGCCGCCTGGCGGGCCCGCGTCCAGGTCTACGACGCGCCGTTCAGCCTGAAGAAGGCCGACTCGTTCACGCTGCACATCAACAGCCAGCCGCAGTACATCCGTGGCCAGGCCGCGCAGCCGCTGTTCGACGACACCAAGCAGTACTGGT
Organism: Micromonospora mangrovicola; assembly: GCF_047200535.1. Lineage (NCBI taxonomy): Bacteria > Bacillati > Actinomycetota > Actinomycetes > Micromonosporales > Micromonosporaceae > Micromonospora > Micromonospora mangrovicola. The sequence continues at coordinate 29,383 of NZ_JBJZOG010000013.1, forward strand.
ACCCGGAGCTGCCGAACCACGGCGTCAAGCTGCCGGCCGTCGGCGTCAAGATCCGCGTCCTGGAGCAGAACGGCACCTCCATGAAGGTCCGCATCTCCTGAGCCGCCGATCACTGCGACACCACGCGATGCCCGGGCAGGTCACCTGCCCGGGCATCGCCCTTTCCCGGACACCTCCCAGCGGGAACCGGGCCGGACCGGGGCCGTCCCGGAGAATCCCCTGATCCTCGCCACCTGCGGGGCCGGCGGCGGATTGCCGGCCCTAGGCTGTGCCCATGACCGACCAGCGCGGCGGACCCGTCGACGAGTCCTGCGTCCTCCCCGAGGGGCCGTGGACGCACCGGTTCGTCGGCGCCAACGGCAGCCGCTTCCACGTCGTCGAGGCCGGCACCGGCCCGATGGTGCTCTTCCTGCACGGCTTTCCGGAGTACTGGTACGCCTGGAAGGAGATGCTGCCGGCGGTCGCCGACGCGGGATTCCGGGCGGTCGCGGTCGACCTGCGCGGGTACGGCGCGAGCGACAAGCCACCCCGGGGGTACGACGGCTACACCCTCGCCGCGGACGTGGCCGGGCTGATCCGCGCCCTCGGCGAACGGTCGGCGACCCTGGTCGGCACCGGGTCCGGTGGCCTGATCGCGTGGACCGCCGCCTCGTTTCACCCCACCCTGGTCCGCCGGCTGGTGGTGCTCGGAGCCCCGCACCCGCTCCGGCTGCGGGCGGCCATCTTCGCCGACCCGCGCGGCCAGTTCGCCGCCGCCACCAGGACGCTGAAGTTCCAGCTTCCCCGCTACGAGCACGTGCTGACCCGGGACGACGCCGCCGAGGTGGCGGCGATCCTGCGCCGCTGGGGCGGGCCGCGCTGGGTGGCCAGCCCGGAGTTCGAGGCGTACGCCCGGTGCTGCCGGGTCGCCATGCAGATCCCGCAGGCCGCCTTCTGCGCCATGGAGGGCTACCGCTGGGCGTTCCGGTCGGTGCTGCGGCTGCACGGCTACCGCTTCGTCAAGCTGATGCAGAAGCCGCTGGTCACCCCGACCCTCCAGTTGCACGGCGCGCTGGACGAGGCCTCCCTGCCGCGGACCGCCCAGGGCTCCGGCCGCTACGTCAGCGCGCCATACGAGTGGCGGCTGCTGGACGGGGTCGGCCATTTCCCGCACGTGGAGGCCCGGGACGTGGTGCTCGGCGAGGTCCTGCGCTGGGCCAAGTCCTGACTCAGACCCGTTTCTCGCGCAGGTCGACGACCTCGTTGGCGGGCGCCCAGCCCTGGTAGACACCGAAGTCGAAGGCTTCCAGGCCCATCGCCCGGGCGACCGGCCAGCGACCGCCGGTGTACTCCACCCGCAACCAGCCCTCGTGCTCGGCCAGCACGATGAACGGCTGCCCCTGCCAGGTGCAGGTGGTCCGGACGTACGCCAGGTTCTCCACCTCGCCGGCCGGCACCACCCGCACGTACCGGCCGGTGCGGGCCTCCTCGAAGCCCTCGCCCGGTTCCGGCTGGTAGAGGCGGACGTCGTCGCCGTCTGGGCTGGCCTGATAGTCCCGGCCCTGCCAGCGGGCCACGTAGCCGTCCCGGCTCACGACGCGCCGACCTGTCGCCAGAGGAGCGCATCGGTGTCCAGGACGGCGATCACCCGCTCGGTGCCGTCCGCGCCGATCCGGCACAGCTGCGCGCCGTGCGGCAACCGGGCGCTGTCCACCTTGAACTCGGCGACCACGTCGCTGCTCTCCCCCGGCGCGAAGCCGTTGCCCCGGAACGGCGGACGCTCGATGACCCAGCCCTCCATGGCCCGCATCGCGGCCTCGTTCTGGCCGCCGTACGGGATCCGGTAGAGGCTCGGCCGGTACGCCGGCCAGCGCAACACGTAGATTTCCTCGGCGTCCCGCGAGAACGGCGAGTCGGGGTGGCCGAGGCCGAGCGCGTCGTACAGCTCGGCCGGGGTGTTGAGGTGGCCCACCTCGTTGGCGCGGTGCACGAAGCCCGACACCCGGTCGTAGCCGCGGTCCAGGTAGTAGGCGAGCTGACTCGGGGCGATCGCCTTCTGCATGGTCACCGGACGGGTCGCGGCGGCCGGCGGTGGGGCGGGCCGGGTCTCCGTCGCCGAGGTCGCCTCCGCGGCGGGCGGCTCGGGCTCGCCCTCCGGGTCGTCGCCGAGCCCCACCTCGGCGGCCCAGTTGGCCAGGGCGAGCACCTGCTCGCCGGGGTACGTCGCGCCGACCGGAGTGCCCGGGTTCACCGCGAACGACCAGTTCTCGTCCGGCCAGCGCCGGATGAGCTGGACGAACTTGACGCGTACGGTGTCGACCGGCCCGTCGGGGCGGGCGGCCAGCAGCTCCGGCGAGGTGTAGACCACCACGTACGTCCCGCCGTCGAGCTGCTCGGTGCGCCAGACGAAGCCGGGATCCCCTGGCCGGCTCCCGGCTGCGGAATCGGCTGCGGTCGGTAGCAGCACCCGGGCCAGCAGCAGGGTGGAGAGGAAACCGTCGGTGCTGCCGCTGCCCGCGGCGCCGAGCAGTTCCTCCTCCACCTCGTTCGCTGGCACGAAGTCGGTCGGTGCCGGAGCCGGCGTGGCCGGGCCGGCGTCCTCGGGTACGGCCGGGCCGGCTTCGGCACGTGCGGCCGGGCCGGCGGCCGGTGCGCCGGCGGCCGGTGCGCCAGCGGCCGGTGCGCCAGCGGCCGGTGCGCCAGCGGCCGGATCGGCCGGTGCGGTCGGATCGGCCGGTGCGGTCGGCTGGGTCGCCGCCGTGGGCGGCGCGGTCCAGGCGGGTGGCGCGGTCGTGGTGGCTTGCTCCGCCGGCGCGGCGGGCGCCTCGGTCCGCTCGCCGGCCGGGGCGACCGGCTCCCCTGGGGACCGGTCCGCCGGCGCGGCCCCACCGAACAGCGGCACGGTCGGTTCGACGGGTGGCGCGACCGGCTCGAAGAACGATCCGGTCCGCCCGCCGCGCGGGCCGTCGGCGGCAGCCGGTCCGGACGGCGCCGCCGGCTCGTCCGAGGTCTCCACGGCCACCGGAGCGATCCGCTCGGCCGGTCCGGCACCGGACGGCTCGACCCGGCTGCCGCCGGCCGCCGGGTCGACATCGAGCGGCACGGTGGGTTCGGCCGGGCCGGCCCAGGGCGCGGCCGGTCCCTCGTCCTCCGTCCGATATGCCGGCGGCGCCGTCGCGGTCGCCATCGCCGAGCTGGCCGCGGGAACGGTGGGCACCGCGTACGGCTCGGGCACCACCGGGCCCGGAGCTGATCCCGAGCGGGTCGGGGGTGCCTCCTGCGGCTCGCTGAGGTCCCGGGACTCGACGATGGTGCCCTCGATGACGATCGGCGAGAAGCCCCGGCGCGTCGCGGGCGGCCCGGACACGGGTTCGGCGATCGACGGGGGCAGCTCCTCCGCCTCGGCCGCGACGGCGGCCGCCGGGTCCCCGGTCGGGATCGGCTGGGTGCGCTCGTCCTCGTCCGCTTCGGCGGGGTGGGGGCGGCGGCGGGGCAGCGCCTGGGTCGCCTTTTCGGACCGGCGCGGGGGCGGCGCGGGGCGGAAGGGCCGGGGCGGCGCCTCCGGACGGCCCGCACCACCGACCGCCTGCGTGGTCTCGGCGGCGTCCATGGGAAACGCCCGGGTGGAATCCTCCGGAACCGGCTCGTTCAGCGGCCGGCGACGCGGGAACGGTTGACTGCCCTGGGCGAAGCGGGACGGCGGGGCGGCTCGTTCGCCGGTCCGCTGCGGCTGCTCCAGCGGCGACGGACGCCGGGCGGACCGGCCCGAGGCCGGTTCGAAGAACGACCGGGCCGGGGGCGGCGCGGGCGGGACGGGCCGGCTGCCGGGCGTACCGGGACGACCGGCACCGTTGAAGGGGTCCGGCCCGTCCGGGTGCCGCCGCAGGTCGCTGCCCCAGCCGGCGGGGCCGTCCGGGGTGGGCTCCGGCCCCGGGCCTGGCCGGTCGGCGGCGGCCCGTTCGGCGGGCGGGACGACGCCAGCACGATGGGCGGGGCCGCCCGCGGCGGTCCGGCCCGGCCACCGGTCCGGGGCCACACCCCCTCCGGTGCCCAGGGTGCCGAGCCGCCCGGGGCGGTCTGCGGTGAGGTGCCCGTTCGCCGGCTCCGGGCGGCGGGGGATCGGCGGCACCGGCGACTCGGCCGGGGTACGGGCCGGCGCGCCCGAGGCGGTCGGAAAGGGCCCGGTCGCCGGATCGACCGGCGGGTCCGGCACCCGCCCGGCGGGGGCGGCCGGCGCGGTGGCTCCGGCGGCGGCCCGGGCAGCGTTCTCCACCCGTTCCAGCCGGGCACGGGCCCCCATGGTCCGGCCCGGCAGCCGAACGTCGCCCCGGGAGAGCTGGGCCACGAACCAGGCGGGCAGGTAGCCCTCGATCGGCAGGCCCGGATTGACCGCGAGCCACCACTCGTGGTTGGGCCAGCCGGCGGCCAGGTCGGCGTACCGGACGCGGCGGGTGACGCCGGCGTTCTCTCCCAGGCAGGCCCGCATCGCGGTGACGGACGTGAATGCCAGGATGTGCGTCCGGCCGCCGGTCGTCCAGGTCCCCCAGCCCGCCGGCGCCTGACCGGCGCGCGTCTGGCCGGCGACCGGCAGCAGCAGATCGACCCTGGTCAGGATGCGGAAATAGAGCTGCTGATCCTGGGCACGCAGCGCATCCCGCATCGCCACCTCGGCCTCGGTGGCCGGCTCCCATCCGGTCACGGCCACCTCTCCTTCCGCGCACAGGCCACAGGCATCGCCTACAACCTACAAGGTGGTAGCAAGATCACAATGGCTGGCCATCGCCGGTCCACCGGCCTTCGAACAAGGCGCTAACATCCCGTTCCGGAGCCGACACGTTACGGAGGCGGTCGATGTCCCGGCCCACCGCGCGCCCGGTCCTGGCCGTGCTGGTCACCGCCCTCACCGCCGCGCTGCCGGCCGCACCGGCGGCGGCCCGCGCGCCGTCGGGGTGCGCTTCGCCACCCGCGCCGGCCCGCATCGTGACGGCGACCCCGTGGCCGCAGCAACGGTACGCGCCGGACCGGCTGACCCCGCTCGCCGACGGCGCCGGGGTGGTCGTAGCGGTGATCGACTCGGGCGTGGACCGCACCCACCCGCAGCTGGCCGGGCGGGTGCTCGGCGGCGCCGACTTCCTCGACCCGGGCGGTGACGGCACCCGGGACTGCGCCGGGCACGGCACCGGGGTGGCGAGCATCATCGCGGCGACCGCCCGCCCTGGCGTGGCGTTCCGCGGCCTGGCCCCGGGTGCCCGCATCCTGCCCGTACGGGTCAGTGAGCAGCAGGTCGTCCAGGGGCGGGAGTCGGGGCGCACGGTGGACGCGGCGGGCTTCGCCCGGGCCGTCCGCTGGGCGGTGGACCACGAGGCCGACGTGCTCAACCTCTCCGTGGTGCTGTACGCGGACAACCCGGCGGTCCGGGCCGCGATCGCCTACGCGGCACGCCGGAACGTGGTCGTGGTGGCTGCCGCCGGCAACCTGCACGACAGCGGCGACCCCCGGCCGTACCCGGCCGCGTACGACAGGGTGCTCGGGGTGGGCGCGATCGGGGCGGACGGCATCCGCTCGCCGTTCTCCCAGACCGGCCCGTACGTGGACCTGGTCGCCCCCGGCGGCGATGTGCTGATGGCCGCGCCCGGGCAGGGCCACCGCCGGGCGGAGGGGACGAGCTACGCGACGCCGTTCGTGGCCGCCACCGCGGCGCTGCTGCGCCAGTATCGCCCCGAACTGAGCGCCGCCGAGGTGGCCCGCCGGATCGTGGCCGGCACCGACCCGGCGTCGGGAGGCGGCGACGGGTACGGCGCCGGGGTGCTGAACCCGTACCGGGCGGTCACCGAGTCGCCCGGGCCGGTGGCGGCGCGGCCGGCGCGGAGAACCGCGCTGCCGGCGGCCCTGCCCGACCCGGTCGCGGCGGCGCAGGGGACCCGACGGGCGGCGGCCCGGGACCGGGCGCTGCTGGTGGCGGGCGCGGCCGGCACGGCGGCCACAGTGGTCGCGCTGCTCGCCCTGGTGCTGCCCCGGGGTGCCCGGCGCCGCTGGCGCCCGGCCGACCCCGCTTCCTGATCGACTCACCCGCTCGGGCAGGGCGGGAGCGCGGCGGTCCGGGTGGGTGGCCGGGCCGCCGCCACCGCGATGTTCAGTGGAACAGGTTCGCGTTCCGCTTCTCGGTGTCGAGATAGTCGGCGGCGGAGTCCTCCACCGCCAGCTTGATGTCACGCAGCATGGCATGGAGGTCCTGCGCGGCGGCCCGCCACCGGGCCTGCCGCTGCTCGTACGCCTCGCGAGCGTCGCCGGACCAGCTCGCCACCAGCGGGGCGGCGTCCCGCTCGAGCTGCCCGAGCTGGCTGTCGAGGGTGTTCAGCGCCTTCTGGATGTCCGCGCCGGCCTGCTGCAGCGCGGCGAAGTTCACGACCAGCACACCGTGGTCCATCGGGTCCGTCCTTCCTGGGTCAGAGCGGCAGCTGGATGCCGCGGTGGGTGCCACCCACCCGGGTGGCGGCGTCGGTGTCCGAGACGTCGTACTGCCGGCCGGCGGTGCGGATCGCGGTCGCGGTCTCCCGCAGGGCGCGCTGCAACGCCGCCTGGTCCTGCGCCCACTGCTGCTTGACCTGCTCGAACGACCGCCCGCCGGCGCCTCGCCAGGCCTGCTGCAACAACTCCAGCTCGGCCATCAGGCCGCTGAGCATGGTCTGTAACGACTGGTCCACCTGCTCGAACTTCGCGGCGGTCTGCTGCATCACCGCGGCTTCTGCCTGGGTCTGGGACACCCGGACGTCACCTCGTCTCCTCGGTCGTGGCTGGTCGGCGAAACGACCACCGTGGACTCGCCGGAGCGCGGAGCCGGATCGGGGGGAGGGGACGGGCGCGCCCGGCAGAACTCGTCGCTGACGGTAGCGGTCCGAATGCGGTTCTGCTAGCCCCCGGCCTCCTCTGTGGACAACGAAGTCTTACGATGAGCCACGACAAGGTCACCCGACGGCTGCGGAGGAGGCGCGGTGACGGCGACCACGACGGACCGGGCGGCACCGGCGACTCCCCACCCGCCACCACGGACGGTCCGCCGCCCGTCGGGCGTACGGGCCGGGCAGGTGGTGGCCGCACAGGTCGCGGTCGCCGCGCTGGTCGCGGCCGCCGGTCGGGGCGTGGCGGTGACCGCGGCCGCCCTGCTGCTGGCGATCCTGCTGCTGCCCGGAGCCTGGGTGCGCTGGCGCGGCCGGTGGCTCTACGAGTGGCTGCTGGTCGGCCTCGGGCAGCTGACCCGGCGGCGGGGCCTCCCGGCCACCTCGGATCCGGCCGCGCTGCTGGAGCTGGTGGCCGCGGGGACGTCGGCGCACCCCGCCGAGCTGGCCGGCAACCCGGCCGCCGTGCTGCACGACGCCGCCGGGATCACCGCGCTGCTCGAGGTCGGTGACCCCGGCGACCTGCTCGGCGACGGCCCGCGCAGCCTGCCCGCACCGCTCTCCCTGCTGCCACCGCCCGGCCCGGAGAGCCCGCCGGTGCGGATCCAGCTCCTGCTCTCGGCCTCGCCCGCCCCCGCGCCGGCGGCCGGAGCCGGCACCGCCGGCACGTCGTACCGCCAGCTCACCGACGGCAGGCTGGCCGGCCGGGCGCGGGCGGTGCTCACCGTGCGGGCGCTCCGGGTCGACGGCTGGTCGGACGAGGAGCTGCGCCGGGCGCTCTCCGGCGTGGTCCGGCGGATCGTCCGCCGGCTCGGTCCGCTGACCGGCCGCCCCCTCGGCGCGGCGGCGGCGCTGCGGGTGATCGCCGAGCTGGCCCACCACGACGTCGGGGCGCCGGTGCGCGAGTCCTGGCCGGCCGTCACGGCGGGCGGGCTGACCCAGGCCACCTACCGGCTGCGCCGGTGGCCGGATCCGCGGACCGACGCGGGTCGACGGCTGGTGCCCCGACTGCTGGCGCTGCCGGCCACCGCCACTACCGTGTCGCTCTGCGTCGGCCCGCGCGCCGGCGCCGACGGCGCGCTGGTCCCGGCGGACCTGACCGTACGCCTCGCGGCCTGGACCGGCGCGGAGCTGGTGGTCGCCGACCGGGCGCTGCGCCGGCTCGTCGGCGATCTGGGCGCGGAGGTCCGCCGTCTCGACGGTGAGCACCTGACCGGCCTGGCCGCCACCCTGCCGCTGGCGGTGACGCCGGGTGGCCCGGCGTTCGCCGGCCCCGAGCTGGCCGCGCTGGAGCTGGCCGTCGGCGAGTCCGGGCTGATGGTCGGGGCCAACCGGCACGGCGGCGCGGTGACGGTACGGCTCTTCGGTCCCGGCCCGACCCGGCTGCTGCTGGTCGGCGGGGTGCGCGCCGCCCAGCTCATGGCGCTGCGTGCGCTGGCGCTCGGGGCGCGGGTGATGGTGCAGACGGCCCGGCCCCGGGCGTGGGAGCCGTTCGTCCGCGGGGTGGGCGCGCCCGGCGGCGCGGTGCCGCTGATCCCTCCCGGGCGCCCCGTGGGCGGTGCGCCGGGTTCGCCGCTGCGACCGCTGCTGCTGGTGGTCGACGCCGGGCCAGGGCCGACGGAGGTCGGGCCGGCGGCGGCCTGGCAGGCCGTCCTGGTGGTCCGGGACGAGCTGACCCCGGCGGACAAGACGGCCCTGGCCCGCGCCGACCTGGCGATCCTGCAACCGTTGAGCCAGCAGGAGGCGGTGCTGGCCGGTGCGGCGCTGGGCCTCGGCGCCTCGGCGGAGTGGTTGACTCGGATCCGGGACGACATGGTCGCCGTGGTCAACCGGCGGGCGCTGCGCTGGGCGCTGCTCTCCCCGACACCGATCGAGTCGCAACTGGTCGGTCGCCCCGACCGCCGCTGAGCCGATCAACACGGGTTCCGCGAGTCGACCTGGCATGGCACGATCCCCGCCATGGGTTTTCTGAAGGGTCTTCTGATCCGGCTCGCCTCGACGGCGGTGGCCTTCTGGCTCGCCACACTGCTCATCCCGGGCATCTCGCTGGACTCGGGGTCGGTCACCGAGACGGTGACCACGCTGGTGCTGGTAGCGGTGATCTTCGGCGTGGTGAACGCCGTGCTCCAGCCCATCATCAAGACCGTCGGCTGCGGCTTCTACCTGTTCACCCTCGGCCTGATCGCGCTGGTGGTGAACGGCCTGCTCTTCCTGCTGACCAGCTGGATCGCCGGCCAGGCCGGGCTGGCGTTCCACGTGGACGGCTTCTGGCCCGCCGCGGTACTGGGCGCGCTCTTCGTCGGCATCGTGACCTGGATTCTCGGCGCCGTCCTCGACCGCGACTGATCCGTCCCGCCCGCCGATTCCCGCCCGCCGGCCAGGCCAGTGGGCGGGAATTGGCTGGTGAGAAGCCCGGGTACCGGCACTAGCGTCGGTCGGGTGTTCACCGTGACCCGCCCGGACGGCTACCAGCTCAGCACCGACCCGACCCGGCTCGACCTGGACCGGGTGCACCACTGGCTCTCCACCGACGCGTACTGGGCGCTCGGGCGGGACCGGGACACGGTCGAGCGCGCCTTCGCCGGCTCGATCGGCTTCGGGATCTACCGGCCCGGGGACGGGCGGCAGGTGGCCGTGGCCCGGGTGGTCACCGACCGGGCCACGTTCGCGTGGCTCTGCGACGTGTACGTGGACCCGGGCGCGCGGGGCCGCGGCCTGGGCACCTGGCTCGCCGGCGCGGTCCGTGACCACCTGGCCGAGCTGGGCGTACGCCGGATCCTGCTGGCCACCCTCGACGCGCACGGGGTGTACGCCAAGGTCGGCTTCACGCCCGTCGTGTCCGAGCACTGGATGCAGCTCGATCAGCGGGTGACCCAAGTCACCGGAAAGGAGCAACAGGCCGGCTCACCCCTTACGGTGGAGGCGTGAACCAGACCCGCCTCGGCTACCTGTACGGCTTCGGCGCGTACCTCCTCTGGGGTTTCTTCCCGATCTACCTGAAGCTGCTCCGCCCGGCCGGGCCGGTGGAGATCCTCGCCCACCGGATCGTCTGGTCGGTGGCCTTCGTCGCCCTGCTGCTCGCCGCGCTGCGCAACATCGGATTCCTGCGCGCGCTGGCCCGCCGACCCCGCGCGCTGGCCGGCATCGCCGCGGCGGCCACCCTCATCGCGGGCAACTGGGGCACCTACATCTACGGGGTGAACTCCGACCGGGTGGTGGAGACCGCCCTCGGCTACTTCATCAACCCGCTGGTGTCGGTGCTGCTCGGGGTGTTCGTGCTGCGCGAGCGGCTACGCCCGGCGCAGTGGGTGGCGCTCGGCGTCGGCGGCGTGGCGGTGGCGGTGTTGACCGTCGACTACGGCCGGCTGCCCTACCTGGCGCTCACCCTGGCCTTCAGCTTCGCCGGGTACGGGCTGGTCAAGAAGCGGCTCGGGCTGCCGGCCGCGGAGGGACTCTTCGTCGAGTCGGCGGTGCTGGCGCTGCCCGCGCTGGCCTACCTGGCCTGGCTGGCCACGCGTGGCGCGTCGACGTTCGGCCACGTGTCGGCCGGGCACACGGCGCTGCTGGTGCTGGCCGGCGCGGCCACCGCGATCCCGCTGCTGCTCTTCGCCGGGGCGGCGAACCGGCTGCCGCTGTCCACCATCGGCATGCTCCAGTACCTGGCTCCGATCCTCCAGCTCGGCTGCGGGGTGCTGATCTACCACGAGCCGATGCCGCCGGCCCGGCTGGCCGGTTTCGCCCTGGTCTGGCTCGCCCTGGCGATCTTCACCATCGACGCCCTTCGGCAGGCCCGCCGTGTCCGGGCCGCGGCCCGCGCGACCGCCGCCCCGGTTCCCGTCCCGGCCCGCTGACCCCTCAGCGGAGGTCGTAGGCGAGTACGGGGGTGTCGTCGGCCCGGAGCAGTTCCAGGCGGACCAGCTCGCCGCGGGTGAAGTGGGTCGCGCCGGTGAGGCGGACGTCGTCGCCGGGGGCGGCCAGCCACGAGCCGATCTGCTCCGTCGCGCCGTCCGGGCCGTGCGCCACCAGCCGGAAGGTGTACGCCTCGCGGTGCCCGGCCCGCTGGTCGTACCCGCAGTGCATGGTGACCTCGGTGCCCCAGCCGGTGTCGGTCAACGCGATCTCCGCGTGCACCGGCACGGCACCCGCCACCGGGCGCATGGCGGCCAGTGACACCTGCGGGGCCGGCGGGGCGGCCGGCGGCCGGAGCTGGGCCACCCCGAGGCCGGCCAGCACGGCGAGCACGGCGGCGGCGAGCGCGGTGGCCACGTACCGTCGGCGCGACCGGGTCCGCTCGCGGCGCCGCTGCTCGCGCGCGGCGTCGAGCAGCGCGGGCACCCGGGCGGTCTCGGGGCCGACCTCCAGGAACTGTTCCAGCCCCGCCGGGTCGAGCCGGCCCAGCAGGCCGGGCAGGACGGCGATCTCGGCCACCGCCTCCCGGCAGGCCGCGCAGCCGGCCAGGTGCCGCTCGTAGGCGGTCCGCTCGGCCGGGGCGAGGGCGCCCAGCACGTACGCGCCGTCGTCGTGCGCGAACTCGCAGCGGGTCATCCGGTCACCCCCATCTCGGCCAGGACCAACCGTAGTGAGCGCAGCGCGTAGTGGGTGCGGGACTTCACGGTGCCCGGCGGCACGCCCAGCCGGGCGGCCGCCTCCGCCACCGACCGGCCCTGGTAGAAGCACTCGACCAGCACCTCACGATGGGTGGGGCTGAGCCGGTTCAGCGCCTCGGCCACGGTCCACGCCTCCACCGCGCGCTCCGCTTCGTCGACCGTCTCGGGAGGTTCGGGCAGTTCGTCGGTGTAGACCTCGCCGACGCGGGCGGCCCGGCGCCGCCAGGCGTCGATGGCCAGGTTCCGGGCGGTCGTGAAGAGCCAGGCGCGGACCGAACCGCGCCGCGGGTCCAGCGACTCCGGGTGCCGCCAGGCCCGGAGCAGCGTCTCCTGCACCAGGTCCTCGGCACGCGACCGGTCGCCGTTGACCAGCCGGAGGGCGTGCGCGAAGAGCGCGTCGGCGTGCTCGTCGTGCAACGCGCGCAGCAGTTGGGCGTCGTGGTCGCTGATGGCGGGGTACCTCGCTTCCGGCGGCGAGACCAGCGATGCGTTCGCCCATTCATACGTGCCGTGACACCGAACGGTTCAGCCGCAGGTCACGCCGCAGCTGTTCATGTCCGGTTCACGCCCGTGCCGGGACTCGCTCACCGGGCCCTGGCAGCGTCCGACCCGTACGCGCGCACGGGAGTCCGGGCGCGCCACCGACGTCCAGTCAGGAGGCTCCACCCGATGAGTGAACGTCCCCGGCCGCTGCCGCTGATCGGCACCCCCCGGCACGGCGCCCGCGACGCGATGACCTGCCAGTACCGGTGCGGCAACGCCTGCGACCACCCGGTACCGAACACCTCGGCCAACCCGTACTTCGGGGACCTCGTCGAGGCCGAGGTGTCCCGCCGCGGCGTGGTCCGCGCGGGTGCCGTCGGCGCCCTCGTGCTCGGCTTCGGCGGCACCGTCGCCGGCGCGCTGGCCGGAGCCGGTCCGGCCGCCGCCGCGCCCGCCACCCCGGCCGCCCCCGTGGCGCCGGCGGCCGCCCCGGGCGGCGGGGTGGGCAGCGGTGCGCTGACCTTCAAGCCGATCCCGCCGAACAAGCTCGACACCCTGATCGTGCCGAACGGGTACGACCACGCCGTCGTCATCAAGTGGGGCGACCCGGTGGTGCCGGGCGCGCCCGCGTTCGACCTGCACGGTCAGACCGCCGCCGCGCAGGCGAAGCAGTTCGGCTTCAACAACGACTTCGTCGGTGTGCTGCCGATCGACCGGAAGCGGGCACTGCTCGTGGTCAACCACGAGTACACCAACGAGGACCTGATGTTCCCCGGCTTCACCGGCCAGGACGCGCTCTCGGTGGAGCAGCTGCGGGTGGCCATGGCCGCGCACGGCATGTCCGTGGTCGAACTGGAGCGGGTGGACGGCACCGGGCGGTGGCGGCCGGTCGGGCACGGCCGGCGACCGTACAACCGGCGGGTCACCGCGCTGGCCACGACGTTCGAGCTGACCGGCCCGGCCGCCGGCTCGGCCTGGCTGCGTACCGCCGCCGACCCGAAGGGTCGCACGGTCGTCGGCACGCTGAACAACTGCGCCGGCGGGGTCACCCCGTGGGGGACGGTGCTCTCCGGCGAGGAGAACTTCAACCAGTACTTCGTCGGCGGCGACGGCGCGCCCGAGGAGCTGAAGCCGAAGCTGGCCCGGTACGGCATCCCGACCGACGCGCGCTACCCGAGCGGCAGCCGCAAGTGGGACCGCGCCGACGAGCGTTTCGACCTGGCGAAGCATCCCAACGAGGCGCACCGGTTCGGCTGGGTCGTCGAGATCGACCCGTTCGACCCGGACGGCAAGCCGCGCAAGCACACCGCGCTGGGCCGGTTCAAGCACGAGGGCGCCAACGTCATCGTGGCGGAGAACGGGCACGTGGTGGCCTACATGGGCGACGACGAACGGTTCGACTATCTGTACAAGTTCGTCTCGGACAAGAAGTTCATGCCGGGCAACTCGTGGGTGGCCCGCAAGCACAACCTCACCCTGCTGGAGTCCGGCACGCTCTACGCGGCCGTCCTCACCGGCAACAGCGCCGGCGAGATCGACGGCACGGGTCAGCTCCCCTCCGACGGGGCGTTCGACGGCCGCGGTCGGTGGATCAGGCTGGTCAGCGGCAACCGGTCGTACGTCGACGGGATGACCGCCGCCGACGTGCTCACCTTCACCCGGCTCGCCGCCGACAAGGTCGGCGCGACCAAGATGGACCGGCCGGAGGACGTCGAGCCGAGCCAGCTCACCGGCAAGGTGTACGTGGCGTTGACCAACAACACCGACCGGGGCAAGGCCGGCAAGGCCCCCGCCGACGAGGCGAACCCGCGCAACCTGAACAAGCACGGGCAGATCCTGGAGCTGGTCGAGGACCGGGGTGACAACACGTCGGAGACGTTCGCCTGGTCGCTGCCGATCGTCTGCGGCGACCCGGCGGACCCGTCGACCCACTTCGCCGGGTACGACAAGGCCAAGGTCTCGCCGATCTCCTGCCCGGACAACGTCGCCTTCGACGCCACCGGCAACCTCTGGATCGCCACCGACGGCAACGCGCTGGGCAGCAACGACGGCCTCTTCGCCACCGCGATCGAGGGCCCCGAGCGGGGCCACCTGAAGCAGTTCCTCACCGTGCCGGTCGGCGCGGAGACCTGCGGCCCGTTCATCACCAGGGACAACCGGTCGGTCTTCGTGGCCGTGCAGCACCCGGGCGAGATCACCGGCGCCTCGGTGGAGAACCCGGCGTCCACCTGGCCGGACGGCGACTTCGCCAAGCCCGGCGTGGTGGTCACCTGGCGCCTCGACGGCGGCCCGGTCGGCAGCTGACGTTCCCCCTGGCGGTTCGGCGCTGGACCGCCCCGAAGGGCCCCTTCCCCCGCCGGGAAGGGGCCCTTTCGGCGTCCCCGAGGGCCGAGGCCCTCGCGCGGACCCGGAGCTGCCCTGGGCCGGCGGCCGCGCGGGATGCTGCATCCCGGGCCGGCCCGACCATCGGGCGCCGGGTTGGGGCATCTCGGGGTGTCGCGACCGGCGGACGCGCCGATCTGCCGCAGTCCGTCGCCGGGCGGCACGGGTCGGTGGCGCCCGTCAGGACTCGGTGGCGATGCCGTCGGCGACCGCGCGGGCGACGGTGAGCAGCTTGGCCCGGACCACCCGGGCGGAGGTCATCATCTCGCTGGCCGGCAGCGCGCAGGCCAGCACCACCCGGCGCTCGATGTCCTTGTCCGGGGTGACCAGCACCGCGGCGCAGGCCACGCCCTGCCGGAACTGCCCCAGCTCCAACTGCATGCCGCGCCGGTCACCGGCGGCCAGGTCGGCCTCGAACGCCTCCGGGGTGGTCAGGGTGGCGCTGGTGAACGGTCGCATGCCGTACTCGCGCAGGTAACGGAAGCGCTGCTCGGCGGTGAGGGTGGCCAGCAGGCTCTTGCCGAGGGCGGTGGCATGCGCCCCCTCGTCGAAGCCCGGCACCAGGTCCTCCAGGTAGGGCGAGCGGGGCCCCTCGGCCACCGCCGTGACCGCCACCTGACCCCCGACGAAGCGCCCCAGGTAGTGGCTCCAGCCGGTGTCCACCGCCGCCCGCCGGAGCGACTCGCCGACCGCCGGCGGCCCCCGGAACGCGGTGACCAGCTCCCGGTACCGGTCGGCCACCTCCAGCCCGACGATGTACGTGCCGTCCTCCCGCCGGATCACGTACCCCTCGTACGCCAGGGTGCGCACCAGGTGGTACGTGGTGGCCACGGTCAGCTCGCAGCGGCGGGCGATCTGCTTGACCGTGAGGCCCCTCGGCGCACGGCCGACCGACTCGAGCACTCGAAGCGCGCGGGACACACTGCGGATCAGGTCTGAGGGTTCCGCCAAGGGGTCGCGCACAACCACCTCCGCCGCCGGGGACTTACACCATATGAAAAACAGGCCGAGTGCGAAATGCCTGTTCGGATCGAGGATGCCAGATCACCGGGCGCAGGCCGGGTACGACAGACGGCGATCAGCTGCCGAAACGCGGCGGCGTAGGTTTGCCTGACGATGACCGACACCGCGTTGCACCCCTCGCCCCCCGCGGCCCGGCGCACCGTCCGGGCCAGCGCGGGCGCCATCGCCACCACGATCGCCTGCGTCCTGCCCGTCTTTCTGCTCGGCGGGCTCGCCGTGCAGATGGGCCGGGACCTGCACTTCTCCCCCGCCGGCCTGGGCCTGGCCGTCTCGGTCTACTTCGGGATCAGCGCGCTGGCCTCGGTGCCCTCCGGGGCGCTCGTCGAGCGCTACGGCGGCGCCGTGGTGGCCCGCGCCGGCATCCTGCTCTCCGCCGGCTCACTGTTGGCCGTGGCGACGCTGGCCCGGTCGTACCCGGTGCTGGTCGCGCTGCTCGGGCTCAGCGCCGCCGCGAACGCGCTCGGCCAGCTCGCCAGCAACGCCGCCCTGGCCCGGCACGTGCCCGGACACCGGCAGGGGCTCTCCTTCGGGGTGAAGCAGGCCGCCATCCCGGTCTCCACCCTGCTGGCCGGCGCGGCGGTCCCCACCATCGCGCTGACCGTCGGCTGGCGCTGGGCCTTCGTCGCCGCCGCCGGGGCGGCGCTGGCCGCGCTGCCGGCCGTACCGGCTCAGGAGGGCGATCCGGCGCGGCAGCCGGCCGCCGGACGGGCCGGGCAGGCGACGGGGGCACTGGTGGTGGTCGGCCTCGCCGCCACCCTCGCGGCCGCCGCCGCGAACGCGCTCGGCACCTTCCTGGTGGACTCCGCCGCCGGCCGGGGGCTCTCCCCGGGCCTGGCCGGCCTCACCCTGACCCTGGGCAGCGCGGTGTGCGTGGTGGCCCGGGTCGGTGCCGGCTGGCTCGCCGACCGCCGGGAGAGCGGACACGTGGCGCTGATCGCCGGCATGCTCGTGGTCGGCGCGCTCGGGCTGGTCCTGCTCGCGCTGGCCGGCCCGGGGGCACTGGTGGCCGGCGTGGTGCTCGGCTTCGGTCTCGGCTGGGCCTGGCCCGGGCTGCTGAACTTCGCGGTGGTCAAGCTCCACCCGCAGGCCCCGGCCGCGGCCACCTCGATCACCCAGACCGGGGTGTACGCGGGCGGCTGCCTCGGCCCGCTGGCCCTCGGCGCCACCGCCCACACCCTCGGCTACCCCACCATGTGGTCGGCCGCCGCCGCCGCGATGCTCCTGGCCGCCGTGCTGATGCTGGCCGGCGCCCGCCTCCTCGCCCGCCCCTCCCCGGCCTGACCCGCACCCGGCGGCCGACCGTGAGGTTGGCGGCGGTCGATGAGGCCGACCTCGCCGCGAACGTCGTGATCGAGCGGCGGGGGCACGGCGCGCGAGGTTCGGCGGGTCGTCAGCTGGTGCGGTCGGCGATGTAGTCGCAGAGCGACTCGAGGGCGCGGCGGGCCGGGCCGTCGGGCAGCGGGGCAAGCTGCGCCCTGGCCTCCTCGGCGTAGCTGCGGACGGTCTCCCGGGCGCGCTTGAGCGCCGGGGACTCCCGGAGCAGGCCGAGCGCCTCGGCGTGCAACGCGTCGTCGACCAGTGGGCCGGTGGCCAGGACCTCCCGCAGCCGCACGCTCGCGGCGTCCGAGTCGTCGGCGGCCAGCGCGTAGAGCACCGGCAGGGTCGGGACGCCCTCGCGCAGGTCGGTGCCGGGAGTCTTGCCGGACTGCACCGACTCGCTGGCGATGTCGAGCAGGTCGTCGGAGAGCTGGAAGGCTACCCCGATGGTCTCGCCGTACCCGGCCAGGGCCTCGACGTGCGCTGCGGGCGCGCCACTGAACAGGCCGCCGAAGCGGGCCGAGGTGGCGATCAGCGAGCCGGTCTTCTCGGCGATGACATGCAGGTAGTGCGCGACCGGGTCGGTGCCACGCGGGCCGACCGTCTCGGCGATCTGCCCGTGCACCAGCCGGGCGAAGGTACGCGCCTGGAGGCGTACCGCCTCCGGGCCCAGCTCCGCCGAGACGTCCGCGGCCCGGGCGAAGAGGTAGTCGCCGACCAGGATGGCCACCGAGTTGGTCCAGCGGGAGTTGGCGCTCGGCGCGCCCCGGCGCACCGCCGCCTCGTCCATCACGTCGTCGTGGTAGAGCGTGGCCAGGTGAGTGAGCTCCACCACCACGGCGGCCGGAACGACCCGCGGGTCGGTCGAATCGCCGAACTGCGCGCCCAGCGCGACGAGGAGCGGACGGAACCGCTTGCCGCCGGCCTCGACCAGGTGCCGGGACGCCTCGGTGACGAGCGGGTCGGCGCTGGCGACGCTCGCCCGAAGTTCGGTCTCGACCCGCTCGATGATGCCCAGCACGGAGGCCTCGACGCGCGGATCGGCGAGGTGCAGGCCGAGCGCGCCGAACTGACCCGTGCCCTCCGGGCCCGGACGACCGCCGGGGCCGGTGGCACCTGAACGCTCGCCAGCCGGAATCACGCCTTCAACCATGCCACACCCGTTCGACCTGCCCGATGAGGGGGATACGGACGGGGGCCGGTACGCCATGGCGTACCGGCCCCCGGTCGGGCGACCTCCGTCATCGGACGAATTCGGCGGCACCGTTGGCCAGGTCCAGCAGGGGCGCCGGGGCGACACCGAGCACCAGCGTGGCCAGCACGCCGATGACCAGGGCCGCCGAAGTGAGCGCCCCCGGCACGGTGACCGTCGGGGTGGCGTCGCCGGGCTCGGAGAGCCACATCATCACCACGACCCGCAGGTAGGGGAAGGCCAGCACCATGCTGGTCAGCACACCGGCGATCACCAGCCAGGCCTGGTTCGCCTCCAGCGCGGGGGCGAAGATCGCGAACTTGCTGGTGAACCCGCTGGTCAGCGGGATACCGGCGAAGGCCAGCAGGATGAAGGTGAAGATCGCGGCGAAGAACGGCGAGCGGCGTCCCAACCCGGCCCAGCGGGACAGGTGGGTGGCCTCCCCGTCGGCGTCCCGGACCAGGGTCACCACGGCGAACGCGGCGATCACCGAGAAGCCGTACGCGACCAGGTAGAACATCGTCCCGGAGAGCCCGTCCTTGCTCGGGGCCAGCACGCCCACCAGCAGGTAGCCGGCGTTCGCGATGGACGAGTAGGCCAGCAGCCGCTTGATGTCCGTCTGGGTCACCGCCAGCACCGCGCCGACCAGCATGGTCAGCACCGCCACCGTGCCGAGGACCGGGGTGAAGTCCCAGGCGGCCCCGGAGAAGGCGACGTGGAAGACCCGCAGCAGCGCGCCGAACGCGGCGACCTTGGTGCAGGCGGCCATGAAGCCGGTCACCGGGGTCGGCGCGCCCTGGTAGACGTCCGGCGTCCACACGTGGAACGGCGCGGCGGCGGCCTTGAACAGCAGGCCGATGGCGAGCAGCGCCATGCCGGCGTACAGCAGCGTCGGGCTGGCCGACGAGTCGGCGACCGCGGCGTGCACGGTGGCGAAGTCGACGCCGGCCGGCCGGCCCGGGATCCCCGAGGTGAAGCCGTACACCAGCGCCACGCCGAACAGGAAGAACGCCGAGGCGTACGCGCCGAGCAGGAAGTACTTCATTGCCGCCTCCTGGCTCAGCAGCCGCCGGCGGCGGGCCAGCGCGCAGAGCAGGTAGAGCGGCAGCGAGAAGACCTCGAGCGCGATGAACATGGTCAGCAGGTCGTTCGCCGCCACGAAGATCAGCATGCCGCCGATCGCGAACGTGGCCAGCGGGTAGACCTCGGTCGTGCCGCCCACCTCGGCGGCCTGGCGCCGGTCCTCGGGCGACTCGGCGGTGACCGCGGCGTGCGCCACGAACGCCCCGCCCCGCTCCACCGTGCGCTCGCCGATGAGCAGCAGCGCCATGGTGGCCAGGATCAGGATGGCGCCCTGCAGGAAGAGCGTGGGCCCGTCCACCGCGATGGCCTGGCCCGCGGTGAGCAGCCGGTCGTCGGCGTTGAGGATCACCATGGTCAGCGCCGCGAGCACCGCCAGCAGGGCGAGCGCGAGCTGCACCCCGTTGCGCAGCCGGCGCGGCACGAACGCCTCGACCAGGACGCCGACCAGGGCGGCGCCCAACATGATCAGGATGGGAGCGAGCGCCGCATAGTCGAGCGACGGCAGCTTCAGTTCACTCACTTCGCGGCCTCCTGGACGGTGCCGACCGCCGGCGCGGGGTCGGTCCGACCCACGTCCTGCATGGTCGCCTTGACGGCGGGGTTGATGACATCGGTGACCGGCTTCGGATAGAAGCCGAGCAGCACGATGAGCGCGATCAGCGGGGCGACCACGATCTTCTCGCGCAGGGTCAGGTCACGACGCATGCCGTCGACCTCGGTCAGGCCCGGGTTCAGGGTGCCCTGGGTCGTGCGCTGCACCATCCACAGCACGTACGCCGCGGCCAGGATGATGCCGAGCGTGGCGATCACCGCGACCGGCTTGTTGGTGGTGAACGTGCCGATCAGCACCAGGAACTCGGAGACGAACGGCGCGGTGCCGGGCAGTGCCAGCGAGGCCAGACCGGCGAAGAAGAGCACCCCGGCCAGCATCGGGACCAGCTTGCCCGCGCCGCCGAAGTCGCTGATCAGCGCCGAGCCGCGGCGCGCGATCAGCATGCCCACCACCAGGAAGAGCAGGCCGGTGGCCAGCCCGTGGTTGAGCATGTAGAGCACCGCGCCGGTGCCGGCCTGGGTGGTGAAGGCGAAGATGCCGACCCCGATGAAGCCGAAGTGCGCGATCGAGGTGTACGACACCAGCCGCTTGAGGTCGTTCTGCCCGACCGCCAGCAGCGCTGCGTAGATGATGCCGATCACGCCGAGCGCCAACGCCCACGGGGCGAACCACTTCGACGCCTCGGGGAAGAGCGGCAGGCAGTACCGCAGGATCCCGAAGGTGCCGACCTTGTCCAGCACGCCGACCAGCAGCGCCGCCGCGCCGGCCGGGGCCGCGCCACCGGCGTCCGGCAGCCAGGTGTGGAACGGGAAGAACGGCGCCTTGATCGCGAACGCGAGGAAGAAGCCGAGGAAGAGCCAGCGGGCGGTGTTCACGTCGATGTCGGCCTGGCTCAGCGCCTGCCAGTCGAAGGTCTTCCCGCCGACCACCCAGAGGCCGATCACCGCGGCGAGCATGAACAGACCGCCGACGAGCGAGTAGAGGAAGAACTTGACCGCCGCGTACTGCCGCTGGTGACCGCCGTAGCTGCCGATGAGGAAGTACATCGGCACCAGCATGACCTCGAAGAACACGTAGAAGAGGAAGACGTCGGCGGCGGCGAAGACGCCGATCATCGTGCACTCGAGGACGAGCAGCAGCGCGAAGTAGACCGGCACGGAGCGCTTGGACGACTCGGCGTCGTGCCAGGAGGCCAGGATCACCAGCGGCACCAGGATCGCGATCAGCATCAGCATGACCAGCGCGATGCCGTCCACCTCGAAGGTGAAGTTCACGCCCCAGTTCGGGATCCACGCGTACGACTCGCGGAACTGGAACCGGTCTCCGTCGGCCTGGAAGGCGATCCACATGACCACCGAGATCACCAGCACCAGCAGCGACCAGCCGAACGCCACCAGTTTGGCCAGGTCCGGCCGGCGGCGTGGCAACAGGGCCACGACCAGTGCGCCGACCAGCGGTGCCAGGGTCAGCACCGAGAGGAACGGGAAGTTGGACATTATTCGGCCTTACCTCCGTCGTGACTGCGTGGCCCGCCGGCGGGGGCGGCCGCGTTCAGGTCGATCACGCCAGCCACCCCGCCTGCACCGCCAGGAACGCCGCCAGCACGAGCAGCGCGCCGGTGAGGATCGAGGTCGCGTACGACCGCACGAAACCGGTCTGCAGCCGCCGGAGCCGGCCCGAACCCCCGCCCACGGCGGCGGCGAGGCCGTTGACCAGCCCGTCGACGCCCCGGTTGTCGAGGAAGACCAGCGCCCGGGTGAGGAAGATGCCCGGCTTCTCGAAGACCGCCTCGTTGAAGGCGTCCGTGTAGAGGTTCCGGCGGGCGGCGGTGACCACCACGCCGGCCGGCTGCGGCTCGGTGGCCGTGCCGTTGCGGAACAGGGACCAGGCCAGCCCGGCGCCGAGCACGGTGACCAGCAGCGAGAGCACGGTGATCAGCCAGTGCGCGAGGACCGGGTCGTGCTCCGCGTGCTCCCCGCCGAGTCCGGCGGTGGCGGTCAGCCAGTCCGGCACCGAGCTCTTCATCAGGAAGCCGGCCGCGATCGAGCCGATCGCCAGCAGGATCAGCGGGACGGTCATCAGCTTCGGCGACTCGTGCGGGTGTTCGATGTCCTCGGTCCAGCGGGCCGGGCCGTGGAAGGTGAGCACGAAGAGCCGGGTCATGTAGAAGGCGGTGAGCCCGGCGCCGAGCAGCGCGGCGCCGCCGAAGAGCCAGGAGGTCCAGTCCCCCCGCTCGAACGCGGTCGCGATGATCGGTTCCTTGGAGAAGTAGCCGGAGAGCGGCGGGATGCCGATGATGGCCAGCCAGCCCATCATGAAGGTCAGCCAGGTGACCTTCATGTACTTCGACAGGTTGCCGAAGCGGCGGATGTCCACCTGGTCGTTCATCCCGTGCATGACCGAGCCGGCACCGAGGAACATGTTGGCCTTGAAGAAGCCGTGCGCCAGCAGGTGCACGATGGCCAGCGCGTACGCCCCGCCGCCGAGGCCGACGCCGAGGAACATGTAGCCGATCTGGCTCACCGTGGACCAGGCCAGCACCCGCTTGATGTCGTCCTTCGCCGCGCCGATGATGCAGCCCATCAGCAGGGTGATCGCGCCGACGCTGACCACCACCAGCTGCAGCGTGGTGTTGGCCGAGAAGATCGGGTTCGAGCGGGCGATCAGGTAGACGCCCGCGGTGACCATGGTGGCCGCGTGGATGAGCGCGGAGACCGGGGTCGGACCCTCCATCGCGTCCGGCAGCCACGCCTGGAGCGGGAACTGGCCGGACTTGCCGGTCGCGCCGAGCAGCAGCAGCAGGCCCAGCACCAGCACGGTGGTCTTGCCCAGCTCGCCGACGTTGCTGAACACCTGGTCGTACTGGGTGGTGCCGAGCTGGGCGAACATGACGAAGATGCCGATGGCCAGGCCGGCGTCACCGACCCGGTTCATCAGGAACGCCTTCTTGCCGGCGGTGGCGGCGCTCGGCCGGCCGTACCAGAAGGAGATCAGCAGGTACGACGCCAGACCGACGCCCTCCCAGCCGAAGTAGAGCATCACGTAGTTGTTGCCGAGCACCAGCAGCAGCATCGCGGCGACGAACAGGTTGAAGTACCCGAAGAACCGCCGCCGGCCCTCGTCGTGCGCCATGTACTCGACCGCGTAGAGGTGGATCAGGAAGCCCACCCCGGTGATCAGCAGGACGAAGACCGCCGCCAGCGGGTCGAAGAGCAGACCGAAGTCCACCTTCAGGTCGCCGGCCGTGATGAACTGCCAGAGGCTCAGCTGGACCTGCTTGTTCTCCAGGCCGCGGAGCTGGAAGAAGTAGGTCAGGCCGAGCAGGAAGGCGGCGCCGATGGCGCCCACGCCCAGCCAGTGGCCCCAGCGGTCGGCCCGCCGGCCGAGCAGCAGCAGGATCGCCGCGCTGACCAGCGGGATGGCCACCAGCAGCCAGACGCTGCCGAGCAGGCCGCTCGCCGTCGCGAAGGCGACGGTCCCGGTCGGTTCAGCTTCCGCGAACGTCAGAATCTGTTCCACCGCAGGCCCCTCAGTACTTCAGCAGGTTGGCGTCGTCGACGCTGGCCGAGCGCCGGGTCCGGAAGATCGACATGATGATCGCGAGCCCGACCACGACCTCGGCCGCCGCCACCACCATCACGAAGAACGCCATGATCTGGCCGTTCAGGTCGCCGTTGATCCGGCTGAAGGTGACCAGCGTCAGGTTCGCCGCGTTGAGCATCAGCTCGACGCACATGAACAGGACGATCGCGTTACGCCGGACCAGCACCCCGACCGCGCCGATGGTGAAGAGCACCGCGGCGAGGACCAGGTAGTAGCTCGGCTCGACCGAGAAGAAGGTGCTCATTTCTTTTCCGTCCCCTTCAGGGAGCTTTCCTCGGCGGTCAGCTCCCGTGCCGGCAGGATCTCCGGGATGCTCCGCTCGGTCAGCCGGCCGTCGGGCAGGCGGGCGGGCGTGGCCACCGAGGTCGAGGTGGCGAAGACGCCCGGGCCGGGCTTCGGGCCGGGGTAGTTGCCGGGGCGGAACCGGGCCTTCATGGTGGCGACCTGGTCCATCCGGTCCTCCTTGCGCCGCTCGACGTGCGCCAGCACCATCGCGCCGACGGCCGCCGTGATCAGCAGGGCGGAGGTCAGCTCGAAGGCGAAGACGTACTTGGTGAAGAGCAGCCGGGCGATGCCCTGCACGTTGCCCTCGCCGTTGGCCGCGTCCAGACCGACGGCCCGGACGCCGTCGAGCGCCCGGTAGAGACCCGTGCCGACCAGGCCGGCGAAGCCGAGGGCCAGCACGATCGCCGCCGTACGCTGCCCGCGCAGCGTCTCGATCAGCGAGTCGGAGGCGTCCCGGCCGACCAGCATCAGCACGAACAGGAAGAGCATCATGATCGCGCCGGTGTAGACGATGATCTGCACCATGCCGATGAACGGCCCCGCCTGCAGGACGTAGAACACGCCCAGGCAGAGCATGGTCAGCACCAGCCAGAGCGCCGAGTGCACCGCGTTGCGCGCCCACACCATGCCGATCGCGCCGATCAGGGCCAGCGGGGCGAGGATCCAGAAGGTCACCGCCTCGCCGCCGCCGACCGAGGCCGCCTCGGCGAGCACCGTCTGCGTGGTCATGCCGTGTCTCCCTTGCCTGCCGACGCCCGCTGGGCCGCCTGCTCGGCACCCGGGAACGTCACGCCGGGGTGCTCGTCCAGCCGGTACCGGCCGGGCCCCATCGGCGAACGCTCGGCGCCGGCCGAGGTGCCCGGGTTGGTCAGGCCGCCGACGTAGTAGTCCTTTTCGCTCTCACCCAGCCGCATCGGGTGCGGCGGCTGCTCCATCCCGGGCAGCAGCGGCGCGAGCAGCTGCTCCTTGGTGAAGATCAGGTCCTGCCGGTTGTCGCGGGCCAGCTCATACTCGTTGCTCATGGTGAGTGAGCGGGTCGGGCAGGCCTCGATGCAGAGCCCGCAGAAGATGCAGCGGGCGTAGTTGATCTGGTAGACGCTGGCGTACCGCTCGCCCGGGGAGAACCGCTGCTCCTCGGTGTTGTCGCCACCCTCCACGTAGATCGCGTCGGCCGGACAGGCCCAGGCGCACAGCTCGCAGCCGATGCACTTCTCCAGCCCGTCCGGGTGCCGGTTGAGGATGTGCCGCCCGTGGTAGCGCGGCGCCGAGACCGGCGGCTTGAACGGGTAGTCGGTGGTGACGACCTTCCTGAACATGTGCGAGAAGGTGACCCCGAAGCCCTTGAACGTTCCGGTGATCGCGCCCACGTCACACCTCCCTGGAGTCCGGGCCGGCAACGACGTTGGCCGGCTCCCGCTCGGCGACCACGCGCTTGGTGCGCGGGCTCGGTGGTACCTGCAGGTCCATCGGGGGCAGCGGGAAGCTGCCGTGCGGTCGGCTGTTGACCTGCTCCTGGAGCGGCGGCTTCGGCTCCTTCTTCCGGCTCGGCCAGAAGAGGGTGATCAGCAGCAGCACGCCCGCGCCGATGCCGGTGGCCAGCAGCCGGTCCTTGGTCTGCCAGTCCTCGATCGAGCGCAGCCCGGCCAGGACCAGGATCCAGACCAGGTTGATCGGGAGCAGGACCTTCCAGCCGAAGCGCATGAACTGGTCGTACCGGAGCCGGGGCAGGGTGCCCCGCAGCCAGACGAAGACGAAGACGAGGATCAGCACCTTGCCGAAGAACCAGAGCATCGGCCACCAACCGGAGTTGGCGCCGGCCCAGAAGGTGGTGATCGGGGCCGGGGCCCGCCAGCCGCCCAGGAAGAGCGTGGTGGTGACCGCGGACATGGTCACCATCGAGACGTACTCGGAGAGCATGAAGAGCGCGAACTTCAGCGAGCTGTACTCGGTCATGAAGCCCGCGACCAGCTCCGACTCCGCCTCGGGCAGGTCGAACGGCGCCCGGTTGGTCTCGCCGACCGTGGCGATGAAGAAGATGATGAAGCTCGGCAGCAGCAGGATCGCGTACCAGCCGGGCGCGGTGACGTCCCAGCCGAAGAGGTTCAGCCGCGAGCCGTGCGCCTGGGCGGCGACGATCCCGCTGGTGGACATCGTGCCGGCGGTCATGAACACCGCCACGATGCTCAGCCCCATGGCGACCTCGTACGAGATCATCTGGGCGCTGGACCGGAGACCACCCAGCAGCGGGTAGGTCGAGCCGGAGGCCCAGCCGCCGAGCACGATGCCGTAGATGCCCATCGAGGAGCAGGCCAGCAGCACCAGCACCGCCACCGACACGTCGGTGACCTGGAGCGGGGTCCAGTGGCCGAAGATGCTGACCTTCGGCCCGAAGGGCACCACCGACAGCGCGGTGACCGCGCAGATCACCGAGATGGTCGGCGCGAAGAAGTAGACGACCTTGTCGGCGGCCCGCGGGAGGATGTCCTCCTTGAAGGCCATCTTCAGGCCGTCGGCGAGGGTCTGCAGCAGGCCGAAGGGGCCGACCTGGTTGGGGCCGGGCCGCACCTGCATGTAGCCGACGACCCGGCGCTCGAACCAGACGCCGAGCAGCGTGGCCAGCAGACCGAAGACGAAGGCAAAGAGGATCTTGACGAGGACCAGCCACCACGGGTCCTTGCCGAAGTCGGCCAGCGTCGGATCCTGCGCGGCCGCGAGGACCGGGCTCATCGAACACCCCCAGCGTTGAGGAGCGGACCCGGGCGACCGGCCGTGTCCGCGGCCACCGCGGCGGCGGAGACCTTGACCACGTCCCCGGACGTAGCGCCGAGGCTGCGCCGGACGGTCGAGCCGGGTGAGTTGGTCGGCAGCCAGACGACGCCGTCCGGCATCTCGGTGATCGCCACCGGCAGGGTGACCGCGCCGCGGTCGGTGCCCACGGTCACCGGGTCGCCGTCGGCCACGCCGATCGCCTCGGCGGTGCCCTTGCCCAGCCGGACCACCGGCGGGCGGGCGGTGCCCGCCAGGTACTCGTCGCCGTCGGTGAGGCTGCCCAGGTCGATCAGCTGGTGCCAGGTGGCCAGCACGGCCTCACCGGGCCCGGGCTGCCGCACGGCCTCCGGGTCGACCACCGGCACGCCCGGGCGGTCCACCCGGGTCGGCGGCAGCGCGCCCAGCTCCCGGCGGACGCGCATCACGTCGCCGGTGTCGAGCCGGACGTCGAGCTGCGCGGCGAGCGCGTCGAGCACCCGGCCGTCGTTCATCGCGTCGGTCTCCAGCACCGCCTCGAAGGTGCGCAGCCGGCCCTCCCAGTCCAGGAAACTGCCGGCCTTCTCGGCCACCGGGGCGACCGGGAAGACCACGTCCGCCCGGCGGGCCACCGCGCTCATCCGCAGCTCCAGGCTGACCAGGAACGGCACCGCGTCGAGGGCCTGCTCGGCCAGGCGCGGGTCGGCCAGGTCGGCCGGATCCACCCCGGCGACCACGAGGGCGCCGAGCTGACCGTTGGCCGCCGCGGTGAGGATGCCGTCGGTGTCCCGGCCGGCCTGGCTCGGGATCACCCCGGCCGCGATGTCCCACGCCTCGCCCAGCTCGGCGCGGGCCGCCGGCTCGGTGACCACGCGGCCACCGGCGAGCAGGTTGGGCAGGCAGCCGGCGTCGACGGCGCCGCGGTCGCCCGCGCGCCGCGGCACCCAGGCCAGCTTGGCGCCGGTACGCCGGGCGACGTCGGCCGCGGCGGAGAGCCCACCCGGCACCGCGCCCAGCCGCTCGCCGACGACGAGAATCGCCCCCGGCTGGCTCAGCGCCTCGGCCACCGTGGCGTGCTCGGCCAGCACGCTGGCCTCCTCGCCGGGCACCACCCGGGCCAGCTTGGCCCCGAGCTTCTCCAGGCCGCGGGTCGCGAACGGCGCGATCGCGTACACCGTGAGCTTCTTCTTCTGGTACGCCTTGCGCAGCCGCAGGAAGAGGATCGGGCACTCCTCCTCCGGCTCCAGGCCGACCAGCACCACCGCGGGCGCGTTCTCCACGTCCGCGTAGGTCACCTCGGTGACCCCGGCGACGCTGCTGGCCAGGAAGTCGGCCTCCTCGCGGGAGACCGGGCGGGCCCGGAAGTCGATGTCGTTGGTGTGCAGCGCGACCCGGGCGAACTTGGCGTACGCGTAGGCGTCCTCGACGGTCAACCGGCCGCCGGTGAGCACCGCCGAGCCCTGGCCGTCGTCCCGGGCGGCGCGCAACCCCTCGGCGGCCCGGGTCAGCGCCTCGCTCCAGGACGCCTCGCGCAGCTCACCGGTCCGCTCGTCGCGCACCATCGGGGTGGTGATCCGGTCGGCGGCGCGGGTGTACTGGAAGCCCCAGCGGCCCTTGTCGCAGTTCCACTCCTCGTTCACCGCCGGGTCGTCGCCGGCCAGCCGGCGCAGCACCTTGCCGCGCCGCCAGTCGGTGCGCTGGGCGCAGCCCGCCGAGCAGTGCTCGCAGACGCTCGGGGTGGAGACCAGGTCGAACGGGCGGGCCCGGAACCGGTACTGCGCGCCGGTCAGCGCGCCCACCGGGCAGATCTGCACGGTGTTCCCGGAGAAGTACGAGTTGAACGGGACGTCGCCCGCCTCATCCCCGGACTCCGCGCCGTACGCGTCGTCCCGGTAGATGTTGATCTCCTCGGCGGACGACCGGTTCATCAGGTCGATGAACTTGTCGCCGGCGATCTCCTCGGAGAACCGGGTGCAGCGCTGGCAGAGCACGCAGCGCTCGCGGTCGAGCAGCACCTGGGTGCTGATCGGCAGCGGCTTCGGGTACTCCCGCTTGTGCTCGTGGAACCGGGAGTCCGTCCGGCCGGTGGACATCGCCTGGTTCTGCAGCGGGCACTCGCCGCCCTTGTCGCACATCGGGCAGTCGAGCGGGTGGTTCATCAGCAGCAGCTCCATGACCCCCTCCTGCGCCTTCTTGGCGACCGGGGAGGTGAGCTGGGTGCGGACCACCATGCCGTCGGCGACGGTCTGGGTGCAGGAGGCGACCGGCTTGCGCTGGCCCTCGACCTCCACCAGGCACTGGCGGCAGGCGCCGGCCGGGGCCAGCAGCGGGTGGTCGCAGAACCGCGGGATCTCGGTGCCCATCTGCTCGGCGACCCGGATCAGCAGCGCCCCCTTCGGGGCGGTGACCTGGACGCCGTCGATGGTGAGGGTGACGGTCTCGGTCTGCTTGGCTACGTCCGTCATCAGTGGGCTCCAACCAGTTGCTTGTCGGAGAGCTTGGGCGCGGTACGTCCCTCGATGTAGTCGAGGTAGTCCTGCTTGAAGTACTTCAGCGACGAGGTCACCGAGCTGGTCGCACCGTCACCCAGGCCGCAGAACGAGCGGCCGAGAATGTTGTCGCAGGTGTCGAGCAGGGTGTCCAGGTCCTCATGGGTGCCCTGGCCGGCGAGGATCCGCCGGTAGACCCGGACCATCCAGTAGTTGCCCTCGCGGCACGGGGTGCACTTGCCGCACGACTCGTGGTGGTAGAACTCCAGCCACCGGTAGGTCGCGTACACCGGGCAGTCCTGGTCGGAGAAGATCTGCGTGGCCGTGGTGCCCAGGATCGAGCCGGCCGCCGCCACCCCCTCGAAGTCCAGCGGCACGTCCAGGTGCTCGGCGGTGAGCAGCGGGGTCGACGACCCGCCCGGGGTCCAGAACTTCAGGTTGTGCCCGGGCTGCATGCCGCCGGCCAGCTCGATCAGCTCGCGCAGCGTGATCCCCATCGAGCACTCGTACTGGCCCGGGTTGGCGATCCGGCCGGAGAGCGAGTAGATCATCGGGCCGGAGGACTTCTCCGTCCCCATGGTCTTCCACCAGTCGGCGCCGCCCAGCACGATGTACGGCACGCTGGCGATGGTGCCGACGTTGTTGACCACGGTCGGGCTGGCGTACAGGCCGTGGGTCGCCGGGAACGGCGGGCGGAGCCGGGGCTGGCCCCGGAAGCCCTCCAGCGAGTCCAGCAGCGCGGTCTCCTCGCCGCAGATGTACGCCCCGGCGCCCGAGTGCACCACCAGTTCCAGGTCGAAGCCGGAGCCGAGGATGTTCTTCCCGAGGTAGCCCTTGGCGTACGCCTCCTGGACCGCGTTGCGCAGCCGGCGGGCGGCGTGCACCGCCTCGCCCCGGATGTAGATGTAGGCGCGGTTGGCCCGGATCGCGTACGAGGCGATGGCCACGCCCTCGACCAGCGAGTGCGGGTCGTGGGTCATCAGCGGCAGGTCCTTGCAGGTGCCCGGCTCGCCCTCATCGGCGTTCACCACGAGGTAGTGCGGCTTGCCGTCGCCCTGCGGGATGAATCCCCACTTGAGGCCGGTCGGGAAGCCCGCGCCGCCGCGGCCGCGCAGCCCCGAGTCCTTGATCAGCTGGATCAGGTCGTCCGGGTGGGCCTTGAGCGCCTTGCGCAGGGCGGCGTAGCCGTCCAGCTTCTCGTAGGTGCCGATTCCCCAGGCGTCCGGCGACAGCCAGCGCTTGGTCAGCACCGGCGTCAGCTTGGCCAACGTCTCCCGTCGAGGCGTCGTCACTTCTGAGCCTCCTTGAGGTTGCGCTGCTGCGCCGCGGCGTCGTCGCCGGCGGGCTTGCCGTCACCGGCCGGCGGGTTCGCCGCCGCGCCGGCGGCCTCCGCCTCCTGCGCGTCGCGGGGCACCGGCGGCGCGCCGTCGGCCGGGACCTTGGTGCCGGGGGCGTCCGGCACCGCGGTGCCCGCGTCCGGCTGCCGGGTCTCCGCGGTACGCAGCTGCGGCGACTTGGCGTCCGGTGCCTTCACGTCCGGCGCGGTGCTGCCGGTGGCCGCCGCCGGTCCGGCCGGCTCGGCCGCGCCCGCGTTGCCGGCCGTGGACGGCGCGGCCTTGGCGGGCTCGGCCGCCGGGGCCGGCTTCGCCGCCTCGGCCTTGGCCTTCGCCTCGGCTGCGGCCTTGTCGGCTTCGGCCTTGCTCCGGATCGGGGTGTTCGGGTCGAAGCCCGGCACGGAGATGCCGTGCTGCTCGGCCAGGTGCAGGCCGCGCAGGCTCGGCTCGCCCGGCCCGCCGTCGGCCACCGCGCCCTCGCGCTCGTCGGCGAAACCGGCGAGCTGGACGGCCATCTCCTTCAGCGTGCAGAGCCGGGCGCCCCGGGTCGGCATCGGCCGACCGCCGGCGCGCAGCTCCTCGACCACGCCCAGCGCGGTCTGCGCGTCGACGTTGTCGAAGAAGTCGTAGTTGACCGTCATCACCGGACCGTAGTCGCACGCCGCCAGGCACTCGGCGTGCTCCAGGGTGATCTTCCCGTCCTCGGTGGTCTCGTCGTGCCCGACGCCCAGGTGCTCGGCGAGGGTGTCGTAGACCTCCTGGCCGCCCAGCACGTTGCACATCGTGTTGGTGCAGACGCTGACCAGGTAGTCACCGGTGGGCTTGCGCTTGTACATGGTGTAGAAGGTGGCCACCGCGCCGACCTGGGCCTTGTTCAGCCCGAGCACCTCGGCGCAGAACTCGACGCCGGCGGGGGACACGTACCCCTCCTCGGACTGGACCAGGTGCAGCAGCGGCAGCAGCGCCGAGCGCGACCGGTCCGCGGGGTAGCGGGAGATGATCTCCCGCGCCCGGGCCCGGGTCTCTTCAGTGAAAGTCGTCATCGGTCACAACCACCCATCACGGGGTCCAGCGAGGCGCCACCGGCGATCACGTCGGCGATCAGGCCACCCTCGGCCATCGCCGGGAGCGCCTGGAGGTTGACGAAGCTCGGCTCCCGGTAGTGCACCCGGTACGGCCGGGTGCCGCCGTCGGAGACCGCGTGCACGCCCAGCTCGCCGCGGGGGGACTCGACCGCCGCGTACACCTGGCCCGGCGGGACCCGGAAACCCTCGGTGACGAGCTTGAAGTGGTGGATCAGCGACTCCATCGACTGACCCATGATCTTGGCGACGTGCTCCAGCGAGTTGCCCATGCCGTCGACGCCGATCGCCAGCTGCGCCGGCCAGGCGATCTTCTTGTCGGACACCATCACCGGACCCGGCTTGGCCAGCCGGTCCAGCGCCTGCTCGACCAGCTTCAGCGACTCACGGATCTCGGCGAGCCGGACCTGGTAGCGGCCCCAGACGTCGCCGTCCGGGTGGGTCGGGACGTCGAACTCGTACGTCTCGTAGCCGCAGTACGGCATGGTCTTGCGCAGGTCCCAGGCGAGGCCGGCGGAGCGGAGCACCGGACCGGTGATGCCGAGCGCGAGGCAGCCGGTCACGTCGAGCACGGCCACGTTCTTGGTGCGCTCGACCCAGATCGGCTGGCCGGAGAGGAGGTCCTCGTACTCCTTGAGCTTCTTCGGCATCATCTTCAGGAAGTTCCGGATCTTGACGATCGCCTCGTCCGGAACGTCCTGCGCCACCCCGCCCGGCCGCACGTACGCGTGGTTCATGCGCAGGCCGGTGATGGTCTCGAAGATGTCGAGGATGTACTCCCGCTCGCGGAAGCCGTACAGCATGATCGAGATCGCGCCCAGCTCCATGCCGGTGGTGGCCAGCCAGACCAGGTGCGACGAGATCCGGTTGAGCTCCATCATCAGCACCCGGATGGTGGTGGCCCGCTCGGTGATGTCGTCGGTGATGCCGAGCAGCTTCTCCACCGCCAGCGCGTACGCCGTCTCGTTGAACAGCGGGGAGAGGTAGTCCATCCGGGTCACGAAGGTCGAGCCCTGAACCCAGTTGCGGTATTCCAGGTTCTTCTCGATCCCGGTGTGCAGGTAGCCGACGACCGAGCGGGCCTCGCGGACCGTCTCGCCCTCCAGCTCCAGGATCAGCCGGAGCACGCCGTGCGTGGACGGGTGCTGCGGACCCATGTTGACGACGATCCGCTCGTCGTTGATCGGGTCGGTGCCGGAGACGACCTGGTCCCAGTCCCCACCGGTGACGGTGAAGACCTTGCCCTCGGTGGTCTCGCGCTCGGTCGCGTAGTTGGACGTGGTCACTGGTAGGACCTCCTCCGGTCCGGCGGCGGGATCTCGGCGCCCTTGTACTCGACCGGGACGCCGCCCAGCGGGTAGTCCTTGCGCTGCGGGTGCCCCTCCCAGTCGTCCGGCATGAGGATCCGGGTCAGGTTGGGGTGGCCGTCGAAGACGATGCCGAACATGTCGTAGGTCTCCCGCTCCTGCCAGTCGGCGGTCGGGTAGACGCCGGTGACGCTCGGCAGGTGCGGGTCCTCCACGGAGACCGCGGCCTCCAGCCGGACCCGCCGCCGGTAGGTCATCGAGGTGAGCTGGTACACCACGTGCAGCCGGCGGGCGTCCGCGCCCAGGTAGTCCACGCCGGACACCGAGGAGCAGAGCTCGAAGCGGAGCGCCAGGTCGTCACGCATCACCTGGCAGACCTCGGCGATCCGCTCCGGGCGGACGTGCAGGGTCAGCTCACCCCGGTCGACCACGACCTTCTCGATCGCGTCGCCGAAGTCGGGGTACGCCTCCTCCAGCGCGTCCCGGACCTCGTCGAAGTAGCCGCCGTACGGCCGGGGGCTCTCCTCGACCGGCTTGCGCGGGCGGACCAGCCCACCGAAGCCGGAGACGTCGCCGGTGCCGTGGATGCCGAACATGCCGCGCCCGGCGGGACTGGCCGGCGGGTACTCGGCCGGGGCGCCGCTGGTGGCGCCGGCCGGGTTCACCGGTACCGGTACGCCTCCGTTGCTGTTGCTGTCGTTGCTCACTTCGGCCCCCCGTGTGCGTGGAGGTGGTTCTGCGCGTTCATCCAGTTCTCGATCCGCAACTGCTCCTCGCGCCCCTCGCGGACCGCCCGGGTCCACTCGGCGCGCCGGGCCTTGTCGTTGCGGTACGACGACGGCATCGAGCCGTACGGCACCACGGGCACGTCACCGCGCTCCTTGCGGGCCTCCAGCATCTTGCGGCCGTTCGGGCCCAGCGGCTCGTACATGATCTTCTCGCGGAGCTTGAGGATCGCGTCGATGAGCATCTCGGGGCGGGGCGGGCAGCCCGGGAGGTACATGTCGACCGGGACGACGTGGTCGACGCCCTGCACGATGGCGTAGTTGTTGAACATGCCGCCGCTGCTGGCGCAGACCCCCATGGAGAGCACCCAGCGGGGTTCGGCCATCTGGTCGTAGATCTGGCGCAGGACCGGGGCCATCTTCTGGCTGACCCGCCCGGCCACGATCATCAGGTCCGCCTGCCGCGGCGAGGCCC
Source organism: Micromonospora mangrovicola (assembly GCF_047200535.1). Lineage (NCBI taxonomy): Bacteria > Bacillati > Actinomycetota > Actinomycetes > Micromonosporales > Micromonosporaceae > Micromonospora > Micromonospora mangrovicola. The sequence goes on from NZ_JBJZOG010000013.1 coordinate 62,943, forward strand.
GGAAGACCTCCATGCCCCAACGGCCCATGTCGTAGTGCGGGCCACCGGCCGCCATCATCTCGATGGCACAACAGGCCAGGCCGAAGGTGGCGCCCCAGACGGACGACTTCCGCGACCAGTTGACCAGCTTCTCGACGGTGGTGAGCAGGACGCCGGAGGGAAGCTTCTCCTCGATGCCCATCTGCCGTACCTCCCTCAGTCCCAGTCCAGGCCGCCGCGCCGCCAGACGTAGGCGTAGGCGACGAAGACCGCGACGATGAACAGGACCATCTCCACGAAGCCGAAGATCGGCAGGGCGTCGAAGGAAACCGCCCAGGGGTAGAGGAAGATGATCTCGATGTCGAAGACGATGAAGAGCATCGCCGTCAGGTAGAACTTGACCGGGAACCGGCCGCCGCCGATCGGCTGCGGGCTCGGCTCGATGCCGCACTCGTACGCCTCGAGCTTGGCCTTGTTGAAGCGCCGGGGGCCGGCGAATCGGGCCGCTGCCACGGAGAACAGCGCGAACCCCGCGGCGAGGGCGAACAGCCCGATGATCGGTGCGTAAGGAGAGAGCATCATCGTTGTCTCCTGCTCGTCCTTCCCTGACCTCGGTGGTTAGCGAAAATCACACTATTCACGTCCCTCGTGACCTCGGCCGGCGGGGTCGATCTCTGTCGGGTCCCGGGGGCACCGTCGCCCCCGGAGCCGCTGGTCCAGGGCTCTCCACGCGCTACACGGCGGGAGCCACCTTCGTCATCGTGTTGATGATCCGGTCCATCGCGTCCCCGCCCCGGGGGTCGGTCAGGTTGGCCAGCAGCTTGAGCACGAAACGCATCAGCATCGGGTGGGGCATGCCGTGCTTGGTGGCGAGCCGCATGACCTCGGGCCGGCCGATCAGCTTCACGAAGATCCCGCCGAGCCGGTAGTAGCCACCGAAGCGCGCCTTGAGCTCCTGCGGGTACGCCATCAGCGCCCGTTCCCGCTCAACGCCGGCCGGCCGCGCGAGGGCCTGCACCGCCACCTCGGCGGCCAGCTCACCGGATTCCATCGCGTACGCGATGCCCTCGCCGTTGAACGGGTTGACCATGCCGCCGGAGTCGCCGACCAGCAGCACGCCGCGGGTGTAGTGCGGGACCCGGTTGAAGCCCATCGGCAGCGCGGCGCCGAGGGTCGGCCCCTCCGCGTTGGCCTCGTCGGTCATCCCCCAGTCCTCCGGGGTGTTGGCCAGCCAGTCGGTGAGCAGCCGCCGGTAGTTGGTCTTGCCGAAGGCGGACGAGGAGTTGAGGATGCCCAGGCCGACGTTGACCCGCCCGTCGCCCAGGCCGAAGATCCAGCCGTAGCCGGGGAGCAGGTTGCCGTTTTCCTTGCCACGCAGCTCCAGCCACGACTCCAGGTAGTCGTCGTCGTGCTTGGCGGGCGAGCGGTAGTAGCGGCGTACCGCCACACCGATCGGCCGGTCCTCCCGCTTGGCCAGTCCGAGGGCGAGCGGGAAGCGGCCGGAGACGCCGTCCGCCGCGACCACCAGCGGGGCGTGGAAGGTGGCCGGCTCCTTGTCCGGGCCGACCTCGGCCTGCACGCCGATCACCCGGTCGTCGGCGTCCAGCACCGGACCGATCACGTTCACGCTGGTCCGCAGCTTCGCCCCGGCCGCGACGGCGCGCTGGGCGAGCAGGTCGTCGAAGTCGAGCCGGGTCCGGACCAGTCCGTAGTTGGGGAAGCTGGCCAGGTCCGGCCAGTCCAGCTCCAGGCGCACCCCGCCGCCGATCACCCGGAGTCCCTTGTTGTGCAGCCAGCCGGCCTCGGGCGAGGTGTCCACGCCCATCCGGATGAGCTGCCGCACGGCCCTCGGGGTCAGCCCGTCACCGCAGACCTTTTCCCGGGGAAACTCGGTCTTCTCGAGCAGCAGCACGCGCACGCCGTGCTGAGCCAGGTGGTACGCGGTTGCCGATCCTCCGGGACCGGCGCCCACGACGATCACGTCGGCGTCGTTCTCCACCGCGGTCATCTGCGCCTCCTCCCGCATGCTCGTGAAATGCTTCACAAGCCGATCGGGTTGGAGTCTATGACCGGGGTCATACGTATAGGCGGTGAGGGGTACCTAACTTCCCGGAAACGTGCCGGTCGGAGTCCATTTAGGCGTCATGGGCGGGCGGCATTCGCAGGTCCCAGGCCAGCATCAACCCGGATCGTCTCGGGCAGGTGCTCCCGCAGCGCGCCCCCGGCGGCCCGGTCGAGCGCGGCCAGCACCTCGGCCACCACCTGACGGACGTCGGCGGGATCCGCGCCGGCCAGCTCCTTCAGCTGGGCGATGAGTTCGGCGGCGTCGTCGTCCGTGGCCGCATGGTCTGGTCCCGTCATGGAGGCGAGCTTACGGGGCAAAGTAGACCAAAAACGGATATTCACGAAATAGGCGGGATTACCGGTGTTCCTGCCCCGGACCGATGGTCAGGCGCGGATCGCCCGGTGCAGCGCGACCACCCCGCCGGTGAGGTTCCGCCACGCCACCCGGCCCCAGCCGGCCGCGCCGATCCGGTCGGCGAGCGCCGCCTGGTCCGGCCAGGCCCGGATCGACTCCGCGAGGTAGACGTACGCGTCGGGGTTGCTGGAGACCGCGCGGGCCACCGCCGGCAGCGATCCCATCAGGTACGACAGGTAGACCGTGCGAAAGGCCGGGTTCACCGGCGTGCTGAACTCGCAGACCACCAGCCGGCCGCCCGACCTCGTCACCCGGGCCAGCTCGCGCAGCGCCGCGTCGGTGTCGTTGACGTTGCGCAGCGCGAAGGAGATGGTCACCGCGTCGAAGCTCGCGTCCGCGAAGGGCAGCCGCAGGGCGTCCCCGGCCAGCAACGGCACCTGCGGGCGGGTGTGCTTCCCGGCCCGCAGCATGCCCAGCGACAGGTCGGCACCGACCGCGTACGCGCCGGAGTGGGCCAGTTCCTCGGTCGAGACGCCGGTGCCCGCGCCCACGTCCAGCACCCGCTCGCCCGGGCGCAGGTCCAGCGCCTGCCGGGTGGCCCGCCGCCAGGACCGGTCCTGCCCGAAGGAGAGCACGGTGTTGGTCAGGTCGTAGCGGGCCGCCACGCCGTCGAACATCGCGGCGACCTCGTGCGGCTGCTTGTCCAGGCTGGCGCGCTGGCCCTGCGGGGTACGGCTCACTCCTCCACTCTGCCAGCCGGCCCGCGACGGACGCCCCCCGGGTACGCGCAAGGGCGGGGTGGCCTCCCACCCCGCCCTTGCGCCGGCCGACCGGTCAGTCCTCGGACTTCTCGTCGCCCGGGGCCACCACGACCACCTTGCGCCGCCGCGCCAGGATCATCAGCACCGCACCGGCCAGCAGGACTGCGCCACCGATGCCGCCGATCAGCCCGGCCTGCACACCGGTCACCGGTAGGCCACCCCCGGTACCGCCACCCGGGGCGGGAGTCGCGCCGGGCTGCCCGCTCGGGCTCGGCGCCGCGGTCTGGGTGGGGTTCGGCGAACCGCTCGGGCTCGGGCCCGGCTCGGCCGACAGGTCGACGAACGCCTCGAAGACGGTGTGGTTGTCCAACTCGTCAACCTCGGTGAACGCCTTGCGCTGCGCCGAGCTGGCCACCTGCGGCGTCTCCTCCGGCTCGCCATTCTCCTCGTCCAGCCCGTACGCGAAGAGGTCACCCTCGTGCAGCACCGGCTCGGTGACGTCCGCGTTCACCCGGACCTTGACGTCGGCGGTGTAGTACTCGCCGGGCCGCACGACCACGCCCGAGTCCTCGCAGAGCAACTGGGCCTTGCCGAGGATCTCCTGCTGGACACAGCCCTCCGGCGTCTGCACGAAGCTCACCCCGGCCGGCAGGGTCAGCCCGTAGAAGACACCGGTGGCGCGGCGACTGCCGTCGTTGTAGATCGCCCAGTCGACCGGCACGGTGACTCCCCGCCGGACCGGCTTGAGGTCGGGCTCGTCCTGGCGTGCCCCGTCGACCACGACGTTGTCCTGGATGTCCTGCGCCCAGGCGGTGAGGTCGTAGCCGGGCGCGGCCACCTGGACCGGCACGTCGACGATCTCGTCGGTGGGGTTCGACTCAGGCGATGAGGTGGCCACGCCGACGGTGAGCACCCCGCCGTTGCCCTTGCCACCCGTGCTGAACAGCGGGATGCCGAAGTCCTCGCTGGTACCCGCGGGCAGATCGCCCAGGCGGCACTCGTACATCGGCGCGCTGTCGACGGGCGTACAACCCGCCGGAACCACGTAGCCGATGCGCTTCGGCTTGAGCCGGTCGACCTTGACGCGGACGCTGACGTCCTTCGCCGTGGCCGTACCGACGTTGGTGACGGTGAACTTGAACGGCTTGGCCTGGGCCGCGTCGACACCCCTGGCCAGGCTGGTGCTGATCGGGACGAGGACGAGATCGGGCAGGTCGGCGGCGGCCTGAGCAGGGGTGCCGACTGCAGTCAGCCCTGCCGTGAGCAGGATTGCGGAACCTGCACGCGCCAGGGTGCGATGAAGGAAGGTCATGGATCCCCCGGGGTAAGGGACGAGCGAAAAACGTTGCGGAACGAACGGACGGTACCGGAGCGACGTCACGCCACGCCAGAGACACATCGGTGAATGTGCTCCCGTCTTGCCTGGACGGTGGACGCGGCGAGGACGAAGCTCAGTCGGTCGACCGCTCGTCGCCCGGGTTCACCAGGACCACCCGACGACGCCGCGCCGTCAGGAAGAGCACGGTGCCCGCGGCCAGCACGAGCGCACCGATCCCGCCGATCAGACCGGCCTGCGGCCCGGTCACCGGCAGACCGCCGTCCTGGTCACCACCACCGCCACCGCCGCCGCCCGCAGTGGTCGGCGTGACGACGAACGCGAAGTCGTCGGAGTTGTCACTCTGATCGATCTCCCTCGCCGTGGGGGCCAACGCGCCGGTCGACGTGAGGAGGAAGGACGGCAGGATGGTGGACGGGCGGGCGAGGTTGCTGTCGGTGGCGGGCAACTCGCCGCGCGCCGACACCGTCACCGTGCCGCCGGGAATGGTCACCGGCTTGTCCGACCGCATGTCCAGCACCACCGGGAAGGCACCCGTGACCCCGTTGCCCGGGGCCAGCTGGAGGAGTCCCGCCCGGCAGTCCGCCGACCGCCGGTCCGCACTGTACTCACACTCCTTGAGCTGGATGCCGTCGTCGAAGACCACGCCCTTCGGCAGGGTGATCGTCAGGTCGAGACCCTCGGCGATGCGGTCGCCCTGGTTCACGATGTACGCGAAGACCACCGTCTTGTCGCCCGGGTTCAGCGGCCCGGTCTTCGGGTTGTCGTCCAGCACGTCGTCGAAGGCGATCTCCCGCTTGACATCCGGGGCCACCACGCTCAGGTCGACGCCGTTCTCCGTGGTCAGCTCCACCGGGTAGTCGTCCGCGTTGTCCGCCGGATTCGCGTCGGTCAGCGGCTCGTTGTTGTTCCACGGGCTGACCGAGACGCGCAACGTGGCGCGGTACGGCTCGGTCAGCTTGTCGGTGGTCTTGAGGACCACGAGCGGCACCTCGACCGTCTCACCCGGGCCGGGGATCTGGTCTCCGCGCAGCGGGCAGTCCCACCGGTCGTTCTTCTCGTCGCCGTCGACGTCGCAGCCCTCGAGCGCCGGGTCGACCCGCACCTTGCTGTAGTCGAAGTCCCGCGCGCTGACGTTGACCGCGATGAGGTCCGGTGTGACGGTGCCATGGTTGCTGATCTTCACCCAGGCGACCTTGCCCGTGGCATCCGCGGCCACCCGGGTGCCGACGACGTCCACCGCGACGTCGACGACGGCGTCCTCGGCGTGGGCGGGCGCCGCCGCGACGGCGAGACCGGCGGAGGCCAGCAGCAGCGCGGCGCCGAGCCGGGCCAGTGGTCGAACGCGCGAAGCCATGAGCACTCCCCGTGAGATATGGCTGACAGGCCGCAACGGACACTAGCGGCCAACGCCGTGACGCGGTGCCCCGGAAACCGCTCCCCGGGCGATACCCGCTGAACGTCCACCCCGGACCTCCCCCGGACGGACCGGGACGCCCGGGGCTCGGTCGACCTCGAGATCCCGGCCGTCGGCCGGTGCACCACGGGCCGGCGCGGCGGGACACAGCAGGGGCGGGATGGTGGACCATCCCGCCCCTGCTGCCGTGCGTTATATGAACGGCCCTCACAGGCCGATGGAGGACGAACCTCAGTCGGTGCACCGTTCGTCACCCGGGGCCAGAGCCCCCTGCAAGGCGAAGAACGGGATGGGCGGGGACGTTAGCGGGCCGCGATCAGCCTCGCCACCCCTGGAATCGGCCGGCCTGAGCAGTGCGGCCGAGAAGCGCCTGAGGATTGCCCGAATTGATACGTCTTGTTGCCCTCGAACAACCGCCCGAGGGCCTCAAACGGTAACCGAATTGAGATCAACGGTCGGCAGCGTGATCGGCGTTCACGCAGGTCAGGGGAGCGCCGACCGTCACTCTTCGTCAATATCGCATTCACCGGAGGCGATACCGACGCCGGGCGCCCCGCCGCCGTTCGACGGTGAGGCGCCGGTGGGCTGGTGGGTCGCCGGTCAGTGCGCGTCGACCAGCGGCAGCGACTTCCCGGCCCCGCCGCCCGGCAGGGCGATTGAGGAAAAGTGCGAGACCACCCGGTCGTCGCTCGGGTCATCGGCCGGCGTCCAGTGCACCGCGAGCCGGTTGTAGAGGGTGTCGCGCTGCGCGGGGATCCGGTCGGCGGTGCGGATCATGCCGATCAGCTCGTGCAGGTTCGAGCGGTGCCGGGCACCGGCGGAGGAGATCACGTTCTCCTCCAGCATGATCGAGCCGAGATCGTCCACGCCCATGTGCAGGGCGAGCTGGCCGACGTCCTTGCCGGTGGTCAGCCAGGAAGCCTGCAGGTGCGGCACCGTCTCGAAGAAGAGCCGGGCCACCGCGACCAGCCGCAGGTACTCCAGGGTGGTGGCCTGCGTACGGCCCTTGAGGTGGTTGTTCTCCGGCTGGTACGTCCAGGGGATGAAGGCCCGGAAGCCAGCGGTCCGGTCCTGCACGTCGCGGATCATCCGGAGGTGCTCGATCCGCTCGGTGTTGGTCTCGCCGGTGCCCATCATCATGGTCGCGGTCGACTCGAGGCCCTGCCGGTGCGCCAGCTCCATGACCTCCAGCCAGCGCGCCCCGGACTCCTTCAGCGGCGCGATCGCCTTGCGCGGCCGGTCCGGCAGCATCTCGGCGCCGGCACCGGCGATCGAGTCCAGTCCGGCGGCCTTGATCCGGGCGATCGCCTCGTCCAGGCTCACCCCGGAGACCTTGGCCATGTGCAGGATCTCGCTCGGGCCGATCGAGTGGATCGCCAGCTGCGGGTACGCCTTCTTGACCGAGGAGAAGAGCTCCTCGTAGTACTCCACGCCGTAGTCCGGGTGGTGGCCACCCTGGAGCATGACCTGGGTGGCACCCAGCTCGACCGCCTCGCCGCAGCGGCGCAGGATCTCCTCGGTGGGGTGGGTCCACCCCTCCTTGTGCTTCGGGGCGCGGTAGAAGGCGCAGAACTTGCACGCCGTCACGCAGACGTTCGTGTAGTTGATGTTGCGGTCGATCAGGTAGGTGACGATGTTGTCCGGGTAGCGCCGCCGGCGCACCGCGTCCGCCGCCTCGCCCAGTCCGTGGAAGGGCGCGTCGGTGTAGAGCAGCAGGGCCTCCTCGGGCGTGATCCGCCCGCCGTCCGCGCCACGCTGCAGGATGTCGTCGATCTCCCGGCTCACCGTCACGCCCCCGAGCCTACGTCGCCCGTCCGGACGCCGGCACGCCGCTCCACCCCCGGTGACGAGCGCCCCATCCCGGCTCGGCGACGCCCCCTCGGTCGACGGGACACCGCAGACGTCGATCTTCGCCTATCGTGCGGTGTCCTCCTCAGGCTTCTCACCGGGAAGAGTCGTGACCACACCCTTCACCAACCCAGCACCCGTTGCCCAGGCGCCAGCGGCGCCTGGGCCGCCCGGCCCGGCCCTCACCTGCCGCTTCTGCGGATCGTTCCCGGCCATCAAGGCGACCCTGCACGGGCATCAGGGCTTCATCGTCTTCATGCGCCTGCTCACCCAGCACGGCCCGTTCTGCCGGTCGTGCGGCATCGCCGTCTGCCGGGACATGACCGCGAACACCCTCTGGCAGGGTTGGTGGGGCTTCCTCTCCATGATCATCACCCCGGTGGTCCTGCTCGGGAACCTGATCACCCGGGTCCGGCTCGGCCGCCTCGGCGAGCCGGTGCCCGGCGCCCCGGGCACCCCCGCGGCGCCCGGCAGGCCGGTGTTCAAGCGGGCCGCGGCGCTCGGTCTCGTCGCGCCCGTGGTGATCGCTTCCGTGGTGGCCTGGGGCATCTCCACCGACCCGTCCTACGCCGAGGTCGGCGAGTGCGTCAGCGCCCAGGGCACCGGCACGGACCCGGATGTCAGCGTCGTCGACTGCGGCGACCCGGCCGCGGACTACATCGTCGTCGGCAAGGTCGAGGACGGCACCGACGACGCGCGGTGCGAGCAGTTCCCCGGCACGGTCGCCAGCTACACCGAGCAGCGCGACTCGCGGCAACTGCTGCTCTGCCTCGGCGAGAACGGCTGACGGCGACGGTCGGCGAGGGCTGGGCCGTTGCCGACGCCTGGCGGGCCGAGAACGACGGCAGCCCGGAGGCGGCCCACCTCCCTGCGACGCTACGAACTTGATGGCGTGGACGACTCACCCCCGGGTGGTGGCGGCCGTGCGGTGCCGGCCCCACCACCCGGCGGCGATGAGTCGCCTGCGACATCAGGTTCGTAGGCGGACTGAATTCATCCCGCTTCGCGCTCACCGCGCCGGTGCACCCGGCGACCGCCACGCAGACCTCAGGCGTCGTAGTCGACCGTGAGCTGATCGGTCACCGGGCTGGACTGGCAGGTCAGCACGTACCCGGCGGCCACCTCGTCCGGCTCCAGCGCGTAGTTGCGGGCCATGGTCACCTCGCCGTAGACCACCTTGGCCCGGCAGGTCGAGCAGACCCCGCCCTTGCAGGCGTACGGCAGCTCGCCGCGGACCTTCAGGGCGGCGTCCAGCACCCGCTCGTCGCGCCCCATGGTGAAGCTCGACGACCGCCCGTCCAGCACGATGGTCACCTCCGCGCCGGTGCCGGGCTCGTCGGCCGGGCGACGGACCGGCTCCGGCGGCGCGTCGACGTGGAACAGTTCGGTGTGCACCGCCGCCTCGGGCAGGCCCCGGTCGGTGAGCACCGCCCTCGCGTCCACCACCAGCCCGTACGGGCCGCAGAGGAACCACTCCTCGATGGCGTCGCCGGGGACGACGGTGTCCAGCAGCCGGGCCAGCCGCTCGGCGTCGATCCGCCCGGAGAGCAGCGGCGACTCGCCCTGTTCCCGGGAGAGCACGTGCACCAGGTGCAGCCGGGTCGGGTAGCGGTCCTTCAGGTCGGCCAGCTCCTCGGCGAACATCACCGAGTTCGCCGTCCGGTTACCGTACACCAGGGTGAAGGTGCTGGCCGGTTCGACGGACAGCGCGGTGGCGACGAGGGACAGCACCGGGGTGATGCCGGAACCGGCGACCACCGCGCCGTAGCGGCGGGCCCGGTCCGGCGCGAAGGCGGTGGTGAAGTGACCGAGCGGGGGCAGCACCTCGACGGTGTCGCCGCCGCGCAGCGCCCCGCAGGCGTACGCGGAGAACGCACCGCCGGGGATCTCCCGCACCCCGATCCGCAGCCGACCGTGCCGGGCCAGGTCGTCCGGAGTCGAGCAGATCGAGTACGACCGCCGGACCTCCTCGCCGTCGGCGCCGGCGGTGCCGGTGAGCCCGCCGTCGGCGGGACGCCGCACGGTGAGGTGCTGGCCGGCGGCGAACGCGAAGGTCTCCCGCAGCTCCTCGGGCACGGCGAAGGTGATCGCCACGGCGTCGTCGGTGAGCCGGTCGACGGCGGCGACGGGGAGCGGGTGGAAGGCCGGCCGGCGGCGGACCGGTCGGGTGATCGTGACAGTCACAGCGCCTTCAGGTGGTCGAAGGGTTCGGAGCAGGCGTGGCAGCGCCAGAGGGCCTTGCACGCGGTGGAGCCGAAGCGGCTGACCTGCTCGGTCTCCGGGGAGCCGCAGCGCGGGCAGCGTACGGCGAGCGCCAGCGGCACGACGTTGTTGCCGCGCGCGACCGCCGCGGGCGGGGCGATGCCGGCGGCGGCCAGCTTGGCCCGGCCGCGCTCCGAGATCCAGTCGGTGCTCCACGCGGGGGCGTGCACCGTGCGGACCTCGGCGTCGGGGTGACCGGCGGCGGCGAGCGCGCGGCGGATGTCCGCCCGGATCACGTCCATCGCCGGGCAGCCGGTGTAGGTGGGGGTGATCGTGACGACGACCCGGCCGGTGACCGGGTCCTCGTCCACCGACCGCAGGATGCCCAGCTCGTCGATGGTGATGACCCGGATCTCCGGGTCCACCACCGCCGCCGCGGCGTCTCTGGCGCTCGTCACCACGAGGCTCCCGGGTGGGCGCGATGCAGCACCTGCATCTCGGCCAGCAGGTACGAGAGGTGCTCGGTGTGCACGCCGGACCGGCCGCCGCCCGGCGTCCAGCCGGTCTCCTGGCGGGTCAGGGTCGCCGCGTCCAGCACGGCGGACACGGTGGCGTCGAAGTCGGCCCGCAGGGTGGCCGGGTCGACCGGAGCCGCCGGGTCCGCCGCGAACAGCTCGTGGGTGTACGGCCAGACCTGGTCCACCGCCGCCTGCATGCGCCGGTGCGACTCCTCGGTGCCGTCGCCGAGCCGCTTCACCCAGAGCGCGGCGTGGTCCAGGTGGTACGCGGACTCCTTGCGCGCCTTCGCGCCGATCGCGGCGAGCCGCTCGTCGGCGCAGCCGGCCAACGCGGTGTAGAGCGGCAGCTGGTACGCGGCCAGGAAGAACAGTTTCGCCATGGTGACCGCGAAGTCCCCGTTGGGCAGCTCGACCAACAGGCAGTTGCGAAACTCCCGGTCGTCGCGGAGGTACGCCAGCGCATCCTCGTCCCGACCGGCGCCCTCCAGCTCGCCCGCGTACGTGAGCAGCAGGCGGGCCGCGCCGAGCTGGTCGAGGGCGATGTTGGCCAGCGCGATGTCCTCCTCCATCTCCGGGGCGCGGGAGGTCCACTCGCCGAGCCGCTGCGCGGCGATCAGCGCGTCGTCGCCGAGGGCGAGGGTGAAGTCGAACGGGGCGTTCACAGGTGCGCCACCCCGTCCGGCACCTCGTAGAAGGTGGGGTGGCGGTAGACCTTGTCGGCGGCCGGGTCGAAGAAGGCGTCCTTCTCGTCCGGGCTGGACGCGGTGATCGCGCTCGCCGGCACCACCCAGATGGAGACGCCTTCCTGGCGACGGGTGTAGAGGTCCCGGGCGTTGCGCAGGGCCAGCTCGGCGTCGGGGGCGTGCAGGCTGCCGACGTGGGTGTGCGACAGCCCGCGGCGGGCCCGCACGAAGACCTCCCAGAGCGGCGAGGATTCCTTGCTCACGCTGCCACCTTCTCCTTCTGCTCCGCCCGCTTCGCCGCGTACGCCGCGGCGGCCTCCCGCACCCAGGCACCCTCGTCGTGGGCGCGGCGCCGGTGCGCCATCCGTTGCCGGTTGCACGGCCCGTCGCCCTTGATCACCCGCATCAGCTCGTCGTAGTCGGGCTGGGTGTAGTCGTACGACTGGCGCTCGTCGTTCCAGCGCAGGTCGGGGTCGGGGATGGTCAGACCGAGCACCTCCGCCTGGCCGACGCACATGTCCACGAAGCGCTGCCGCAGCTCGTCGTTGGAGAAGCGCTTGATCTTCCAGGCCATCGACTGGGCGCTGTGCGTCGAGTCCCCGTCCGGCGGGCCGAACATCGCCAGTGAGGGGTACCACCAGCGGTCGAGAGCGTCCTGGGCCATCGCCTTCTGCTCCGGGGTGCCGTGCGCCAGGGTGTGCAGGATCTCGTACCCCTGCCGCTGGTGGAACGACTCCTCCTTGCAGACCCGGATCATCGCCCGGGCGTACGGGCCGTAGGAGCAGCGGCAGAGCGGGACCTGGTTGACGATCGCGGCGCCGTCCACCAGCCAGCCGATCGCGCCCACGTCGGCCCAGTTCAGGGTCGGGTAGTTGAAGATCGAGCTGTACTTCTGCCGGCCGGCGAGCAGCAGCTCCACCAGCTCGTCCCGGCTGACGCCCAGGGTCTCCGCCGCGGCGTAGAGGTAGAGGCCGTGGCCGGCCTCGTCCTGCACCTTGGCCAGCAGGATCGCCTTGCGCTTGAGCGAGGGGGCGCGGCTGATCCAGTTGCCCTCGGGCTGCATGCCGATGATCTCGGAGTGCGCGTGCTGGGCGATCTGCCGGATCAGCGTCTTCCGGTACGCCTCCGGCATCCAGTCGCGCGGCTCGATCTTCTGGTCGGCGTCGATCACGTCCGCGAAGTACGCGTCGAGGTCCTCGTCGGGGGCCGGGCCGCCCCGCCGGGCCCGCGCCGCGGCCTCCCGCAGGGCCGCCTCCGCCGCCTCCACCTCGCCGAGCAGGCCGCCGCCCGGAGCGTCCTCGGGCGGGGCGAAGTCGTTGCCATACATGAGGCCAGTGTTACAGCTCGCGCCCGATCGCACCAGAGGGTGTAACAGGTTTCCGGGCGGACCGTCCGTCACCGGATAACCGCTTACCGTGAACGCCTTCGACCTGGGCAAACGCCTGTGATGTCCGCCACGCGCAGAACGTGAATCCTCCCAAGCACGGCAAAGCAGTCTATTGTTCCGCCTTCATCGCGAGTCGCCGGCCGCCGGGCTCTGGCGTCCGGCCTTTCCGGACGTAGACTTCCCCCGGCACGCCGATCGGCTACTGACGATCGCCACCAGTTCCAGGGCCACCTCCCCCGGCCCCGGCGATCAGGGCCGTACCCATTCGGAACAGCCGGTCCCCCCGGCCAGACATCTGGAGTTCGCCCGCTCATGCGACCTCGCGTGACCCTGGTGCTCGCCATCGTGGCGGTCCTCCTCGGTGGCGCCATGCTGGTACCCGCCGCGTACGCCCGCCTCTCCGGCGGCAAGGCGCTGGCCAGCATCGGCGGCATCGGCGGCGGTACCGAGCAGGTGCCCGCGCCGACGCCCACCCCGCCGCCCCCGCCGACCCTGGCCGACGCGCCCGTCTCGGTGAACTTCGACGGCGAGTTCTTCTCGTGGGCCCTGATGGACCGGAAGACCGGCACCATCACCGGCGCGAAGAACATGGACCAGACGAACTCGACCGAGTCGATGCTCAAGTCCTGGATCGTCTCCGACTACCTGCGCCAGCTCGGCGACAAGCAGCCGACCACCGAGCTGAAGAAGTGGGCGAGCCTGGCCATCCGGGACAGCAACGACGTCGGGGCCAACAAGGTGTACGCGGCGGCCGGCGGGTCGTACAAGCCGCAGTCGAACGGCAAGCCGGACCCGGTGATCCAGCGAGCCATCAAGATCTGCGGCCTCACCGACACCAAGCGCAGCGGACCCCCCGCCCCCGCCATGTACAACGGCTGGTGGAGCTTCACCCGGATGTCCCCCCGGGACGCGGTCCGGCTCGGCGACTGCATCGCCGACGGCAAGGCCGCCGGGCCGAAGTGGACCGAGTGGGTCCTCAACGAGATGGCCCACGTCCGGGGCAGCGTCAAGGACCAGCAGCAGAAGTCCGGCGGCGGCAAGTGGGGCATCATCGACGGCCTGCCCGACGAGATCAAGGCGCAGGGCCCGGTGAGCATCAAGAACGGCTGGACAAAGCTCGTCTACGACGGCAACTGGCACGTCAACTGCCTGGCGGTCACCGACAAGTGGAGCCTCGCGGTGATGATGCGCTACCCCGCCAGCGCGAGCGACGCGCCGACGTACGGCGCGAAGGTCTGCGCCAGCGTCGCCACCCAACTGGTGACCCCGCAGCCCGGCGCCGCCCTCAAGGTGCCGCAGCAGCCGGTCGGGAAGCTCTGATGGCGGGCACCCGCCGCCGGCCGGGCAGCGACCACCGCCCGCTGGCGTACAGCGCGGTCGCGGTGATCCTGGTCGGGTTGGTGCTGGTCTCGCTCCGGTTCGTGCCCGGCTCGCCGTTCCGGCCCACCGCCGCCTCGCACAGCGGCACCGCGGGCGGCCGGTCCACCGGCGCACCCACCGACCGGAACACCCGGTCCGAGCCGTCGCCGTCGCCGTCGCTGGAGCCGCTGCCGTTCCAGGCCCAGGAACTCGACCTGGACATCAAGGGCTGGTACGCCTGGAGCGTCCTGGACAAGCGGACCGGCGAGATCATCGGTTCGAAGAACATGAACGAGACCAGCACCACCGCGTCGATGATCAAGGCCTGGGTGGTCGCCGACTACCTCCGCCGCACCGCCGAGGCCGGGAAGACGCCGAGCGACGCGAAGCTGGACGACGCCACGCAGATCATCCGGGACAGCGACAACACCCGGGCCCAGCAGTTCTATGAGAGCGTCGGCGGCTCAGCCTCGATCAAGCGGCTGATCAAGATGTGCGGGTTGACCGACAGCAAGGTCGCCAGCGACGGGGGCTGGAGCCGGACCATGCTTTCGCCCCGGGACACCGCCCGGCTCGGTCTCTGCATCGACGACGGCCGGGCCGCCGGGCCGAAGTGGACCAAGTGGCTGCTCAACGAGATGCGGCTGGTACGCGGGGTCGGTGACTTCGGCATCCGCAAGGCGTTCCCCACCGGCGTGCAGAAGACCATCGCCATCAAGAACGGCTGGATCGACCGCCAGAAGGAGCGGGAGTACCACGTCAACTGCCTGGCCATCGGTGACACCTGGACGATGGGCGTGATGGTGCGTACCCCCTTCAGCGCCGGTGGCGGCTGGGAGTACGGCATGAAGGCCTGCCAGAAGGTCACCGAGGCGTTGCTGCGCGACGCCACCTGATCCCTGGCCCACTGTCGACAGCGGCGGTGTCCCGGTCCACCGGGGCACCGCCGCTTCGTCGTCGTGGCCGGACGTCAGCCCTGGAAGAACTCCGGTCCGTTGGCCGGCAGTGCTGGCGTCTCGCCGATCTCGGCGGCCCGGCGGGCGAACTCCCGCAGCCCGGCCACCTGCCGCTCACCCAGCGAGAAGTCGAGGGTGCGGAAGTAGGTGGCCAGGGTCGCCGCGTCGAACGGCTCCCAGCGGGCCGCCGCCTCGGCCACCTGGTCCAGTTCGGCCAGGCAGAGGTCGCGCGAGCGCAGGAACGCCTGGTGCACCTCCTTGACCAGGCCGGGGTGGGCGGCGGCGAAGTCCCGGCGGACCGCCCAGACGGCGAAGACCATCGGCAGGCCGGTCCACTCCCGCCAGGCCTGCCCGAGGTCGGTCACCTGGAGGCCCTTGCGGGGCGCCTCGTAGAGGGCGCGCAGCGCCACGTCACCGATCACCACGCCGGCGTCGGCCTCCAGCAGCATCTGGGTCAGGTCCGGCGGGCAGCGGAAGTACTCGGGGCGGACCCCGTACCGTTCGCCGAGCAGCAGCTGGGCCAGCAGCACCCCGGTACGCGAGGTGGAGCCGAGCGCGACCCGGGCCCCGTCCAGCTCGGCGAGGGGCTTGGTGGAGACCACGTTCACCGAGAGCACCGGGCCGTCGCTGCCGACCGCCAGGTCCGGCAGGAGCAGCAGCTCGTCGGCGTGCCGCAGGTACTCCACCTGCGAGATCGGGCCGATGTCCAGGTCACCGGCGACCAGCGCGGCGTTCAGCCGGTCCGGCGAGTCCTTGTGCAGGTCGACGTCGATCAGGGCGCCGGACCGCATCAGCCCCCAGTAGATCGGCAGGCAGTTGAGGAACTGGATGTGCCCGACCCGGGGGCGGGCGATGCGGTCAGCCATGCCCTGACCGTATCCCCGCCCGCCGGTGCCGGCTCAGCGGGAGGGGGTCGGAGTGGCCAACTCCGCACCGGCCTGCGCCGGGGCTGTCTGCGCGTCGGCCGGCCGCGCCTGCACCGGGCCGTCGTCGCCGGGCGCCGGAGGTTCGGCGGGCGCGGCCTCGGGTACGCCGCCCGTCGCGTGCCCCGCCCGAACGGCCCGGGCGACCGGCGGCGCGACCAGCGCGATCACCAGCAGCCCGGCCACTCCGCAGGCGGCCACCAGGGTCCGGGGCGCGGCCACGCCCAGCAGCAGGCCGCCGAGCAGATAGCCGACCATCGAGGCGCCCTGCACGGATCCGCCGAACGCCGCGTAGGCCCGGCCCCGCGCCGCCTCGGGCACCCGCCGGGCCAGCAGCACGTTGTCGAAAACGTTGGCGCCGCCGTTGCCCACGCCGCCGAGCAGCCAGACCGGCACCAGCAGCAGTGCGGTGGGCACCGCGGCGGAGAGCAGGACCATCAGGCAGCAGCCGGCGAGCAGGGCGAGGTAGCCGACGAGCAGCCGCCCGTCGTCGGCCAGCCGGCGGGCCAACCGGGCGAAGAGCCACGCCCCGACCATGATGCCGAGCGTCCACGCTCCGGTGACCAGGCCGTACATGGTGGCTGAGCTGCCCAGCGTCTCGCGGATGAAGAAGACCTCGACCACGTTGATCGCGCCGACCGCGGCGATCACCCCGGCGATGGTGGTGATCATCGCGACCAGCAACGGGTCCCGGCGCAGTCGCCAGCCGACCTCGGAACCGGCGGGGTTGCCAGAGGTCGGCACCGGGGCCGGTCGCCGGCTACCGCCCCGACGGGTGCGGATGAGCAGCCCGGCCGCGACCAGCGCGAGGTAGCTGGCGGCGTCGAGGAGCAGCGGCACCCGTGCGCCGAAGCCACCCACCAGCACCCCCGCCAGCGCCGGGCCGGCCAGCGCGCCGAGAGTGCCGGCGGTCTGGTTCAGCGCGGCGGCCCGGGGCAGGTCCTCGGCCCGGGCCATGGCGGGGACCAGCGCGGAGAGCACCGGCTGGGTGACCGCGAGGCCGGCGGCGAGCACCGCCACCAGCGCGATGACCAGTGCCGGGTGCCCGGCGTAGGCGAGCGCGAGGCAGACGGCGGCCTGGCCGAGCCCGGTGATCATCAGCAGGAGGCGGCTGTCCACCCGGTCGGCGAGCCGGCCGGTCAGCGGGGCGAGCAGCGCCAGCGGCAGCGTGGCGGCGAGCATCAGCCCGGACACGGCGAGCCCGCCCGCGCCAGCGGACTGGAGGGCCAGGGTGAGGGTGGTGGCGGCGAGGAAGTCACCGCAGGTGGAGATCCCGCGGGCGGCGGTGACGAGCCAGACGTCGGGCCAGCGCGACGGGCCAGGTGCGAAGGACATACTTCGAAAATAATCCTTCACGCCTGGTCCGCACAACCCCGTACCTCAGTCGATGGGCAGCGCCCGGTACTGCACGGCGACGCTTCGCGCACCTTCGGGAGGATTCGTCCGCAGCCGCCGCCGGTACGGCTCCATCAACTCCTGGATCGCGTTGTTGAGTCCGAGCAGCTCCTCGGCGGTCAGCGAGAGCAGGCTGTCGCTGAACCAGGCGGCCTCGTACCACTCGCGCGGCTCGCCCGGCGCGCGGTGGATCCAGTCCCGGACGCGCTGGGTGTCCCGGGCCAGGTGGGCCTCGACCACGGCCAGCTCGGCGGCGCGCGCCTCGGAGCTGGCGTCCGGTCCCGACTCGACGTAGTACGACGGGCTGAACGCCTGCCAGACCCGCTCCCGGGCGTCACCCCGGCTGGGCGCCTCCTGGATCAGCCCGAACTTCGCCAGTTCGCGCAGGTGGTAGCTGGTCGCACTCGGGGAGAGCCCGGCGATCTCGGCGCACTCGGTGGCCGTCGCACCGCCCTCCACCGTGCTGAGGTGTTCCATGATCGCCATGCGGGCCGGGTGGGCGAGGGCCCGCATCACCTGCGGGTCGCTGATCGTCACCCGGCGCTGTTCGGGGCGCGCCTCGGTCATGCCCCCATGATTCCGCCCCGCCGGCTTCCCGGCGAAATTCGGTTGCCCGCCCACCCGGGCGGAGTAAGCTGCCGTGTCCCGCCTGACGGCCGTGGTGAGTAGCACCGCACAGGACGTCCCGCGCCGACCCGAGGTCGGAAACGCGAGCGGCAGCGTTTTTCCCGTGACGAGGAGTACGTGGATGACCCTGCACGCCCAAGAACAGACCCTGGACGCCGAGCTCGTCGCCGAACGCGACCACCTGGCGGCGTCCCGCGCCGCGCTGGGCCGGATGCGCGAGCGCGCCGAGGCCCTCTTCGCCACCGGCGACAAGGTGGCCGGGGACGCGTACACCGCCGAGCAGCTCGGCCGGCACATGGCCCGCCGGGTCAAGGAGCTGGCCGACGACCCGACCACCCCGCTCTTCTTCGGCCGGCTGGACTTCGGGGAGACCGACCCGGACCACGCCAGCAGGGAGTACCACGTCGGGCGGCGGCACGTCACCGACGAGCTGGGCGAGCCGATGGTGCTGGACTGGCGGGCCCCGGTCTCCCGCTCGTTCTACCGGGCCAGCGCCCGCGACCCGCAGGGCGTCGCCGTCCGCCGCCGGTTCGGGTTCAGCGCCGGCCTGCTGACCAGCTTCGAGGACGAGCACCTCGACCGGGGCGAGGAACTCGGCACGGCCAGCCGCATCCTCACCGCCGAGATCGAGCGCCCCCGCGTCGGCCCGATGCGGGACATCGTCGCCACCATCCAGCCCGAGCAGGACGAGCTGGTCCGGGCCGACCTGGCCGACTCGATCTGCGTGCAGGGGGCGCCCGGCACCGGCAAGACGGCGGTCGGGCTGCACCGCGCCGCGTACCTGCTCTACCTGCACCGGGAGCGGCTACGCCGGTCCGGGGTGCTGATCGTCGGACCGAACCGGGCCTTCCTGTCGTACATCGCGGCGGTGCTGCCCGCCCTCGGAGAGGTCGAGGTCGAGCAGGCCACGGTGGAGGATCTCGTCGCCCGGATGCCGGTACGCGGGGTGGACGATCCCGCCCTGGCCACCCTCAAGCACGACGTCCGGATGGCCGAGGTGCTACGCCGGGCGGTGGACGCGCACATCGGTACGCCCATCGAGCCGATCATGGTCTCGGACGGCTCGTTCCGCTGGCGGATCGGCCTCGATCCGCTGCACCGGGTGGTCGATGAGACCCGCCGGGAAGGGCTGCCGTACGCGACCGGCCGGGAGCGCGTCCGGGCCCGGGTGGTGGGGCTGCTCCAACGCCAGTCCGAGGCCCGCCGGGCCGAGTCGCCCAGCGACGCCTGGCTGCGCCGGATGGGCAAGGCCAGGCCGGTGACCAGCTTCCTCGATGCGGTCTGGCCGGCGCTCACCCCGGAGGGGCTGCTGCACACCCTGCTCACCGACCCGGAGGCGCTCGCCACCGCCGCGGACGGCCTGCTCAGCGCCGAGGAGCAGGAGCTGCTCCGGTCGGGCCGGCCCGGTCGCACCCCGAAGGCGACCAGGTGGACCGCGGCGGACGCGGTGCTGATCGACGAGGCGGCCGGCCTGATCGAGCGGCCGTCCGGCTTCGGGCACGTGGTGGTCGACGAGGCGCAGGACCTCTCCCCCATGCAGTGCCGGGCCATCGCCCGGCGCAGCGAACACGGCTCGATCACCCTGCTCGGCGACCTGGCCCAGGGCACCGCGCCCTGGGCGGCCACCGACTGGCGAAAGTCCCTGGCCCACCTGGGCAAGCCGGACGCGGTGGTGGTGCCGCTGAGCGTCGGCTTCCGGGTGCCGGCGGCCGTGGTCGCGTTCGCGAACCGGCTGCTGCCGGCGCTGGCCGTCGACGTACCCCCGGCGGAGTCGCTGCGCCGGGACGGGACGCTGGCCGTGCGTACCGTGGAGGATCTGGTCGCGGCGACGGTGGCCGAGGTGCGGGCGGCGCTGGAGCACGACGGCTCGGTCGGCGTGATCGCCGCCGACGGCACGGTGGACCGGCTCCGCGCCGCGCTCGCCGAGGTGGGTGTGGAGACCGCGACCGCCGATGACGTGGCGGCCGAGGCGCGGGTCACCG
This sequence comes from Micromonospora mangrovicola, assembly GCF_047200535.1. Lineage (NCBI taxonomy): Bacteria > Bacillati > Actinomycetota > Actinomycetes > Micromonosporales > Micromonosporaceae > Micromonospora > Micromonospora mangrovicola. The sequence goes on from NZ_JBJZOG010000013.1 coordinate 82,735, forward strand.
TGGTCCCGGCGACCCTGGTCAAGGGCCTGGAGTACGACCACGTGGTGGTCGTCGAGCCGGCCGCGATCGTGGCGGCCGAGCCGCGCGGCCTGCACCGCCTCTACGTGGTGCTGACCCGGGCGGTCTCCCGCCTCGCGGTGCTGCACCGCGACCCGCTGCCCGCCCCCCTGGCAGGCTGAGCACGCCGGCCGAGCGTGAGCCACTCGGCTAGCGGCAGTTCGGGCCATCGCACGACGTGGAGGCCACGAGCTGCCGCGAACCGAGTCGATCAACCCGCGCCGGGGGCGGCGGTCGGGTGGCGGTTCAGCCGGGGAGGGCGGCGGCGACGGCGCGCAGCGGGGCACCCGACTCGGCGATCGGCACGGTGAAGGCGAGCCAGGAGCCGTCGGTGAAGTCGATCCGCAGCCGCTTCGGGTTGAGCCGGTGCCAGCCCACCCGCGCCGACGCCACCTCGGCCCGGGACACCGCCCAGGCGACCCGGGTCTCGGCCAGCGACCGCTCGTCGTCGTCCCGGTTGGACAGCAGCTTCACCGCACCGGTGACGCAGACCAGCAGCCGCCGGTCGGTGACGGCGAGCAGGGTGTGCCGCAGCTTCCCGTCCGGCCGGGCCGGGTTGAGCGCCCGGTGCAGCCGGGAGGCGGCCGAGCCGGGAGCGCCCCGGCCGGCGATCCCCCAGCCGATCAGGTCTACCAGCCGGTCGCCCCGGTCCCAGGTGGCCAGCGGCACGAGCAGGTTGAGCAGCACCGAGGCGACGGTCGCCCGGCCGGGCCCGGCGGGGGTGGTCCCGTCCGACGGCGGCGGGGGCGTGGCCCCGCCGCCCACCTCCGCCTGCGCGTGCGCCAGTACCCGCTCGCCCGGCTCGACGAGCCGGCCGATCCGGTCGAGATACCTGGTCCCGTCCATCGGCTCAGTATCGGTCGTAGCCGTGGCCGTCGTCGGCGCGGCGCTCCGCCGGCGCGTTGCCCATGACCGCACCGACGATCTCGCGGACCCGGGCGGCGGCGGCCTCCTGGGCGCGGTTGGCCGCTGCGGTGAACTCCTCGGCCAGGGTGTACGAGTCGAACCGCATGGCCCGGGCGTTGATCTCGGTGGAGAGGATCCTGCCGTCGGCGGCGGCCGTCACAGTGACCAGGCCGGAGTCGCTCGTCCCCTCGGCGCTGCTCTGCTCCAGCTCGGCCATCCGCGCGCCGAGTTCACGCTGCCAGCCGTCCAGGTTGCGGGCCAGCGCCTCGATCCGGTCGAGGGCGGGAAAGGACGTCATGGCTGCCTCTCAGTTCATTATCGAGTCGAAGACGTTCTGCACGCCCCGGGCGTACGGGCCCAGATCCTCGGAGTACGTGCCGTCCACCAGGTAGTTGCGGTCCTTGTGGCCGTCGGAGACGTCGTACATGCCGACCCCGGTGTCCAGCAGGGCGCCGCCGATGCCCGGAATGTTCACCGGGGACGCCTGGTTGATGGCGAACTTGCCGGGGAAGAGGATCGCGGTCCGCTTGAGCTTGAACTGCAACGCCTCCTTGGTGTAGCCGGACTTGTTCCAGGCCCGGTACGCCTTCTTGGCCTTGCGCAGCTCCATCACGGTCTTGCGGTACTTGGTGAGCAGCTGGGCGACCTTCTCCAGCTTGGTGACCAGCTTGGTGAGGATCTCGGCGAACCGGGCCACGATCTTGACCATCCGGCCGACCGTGGTGGCCAGCCGGGCCAGCACCCGGACCACCGTGGCGGCCAGCGTCACGCCCGCGCTGAGCGCGGCGGCCACCGCGGCGATGATGACCTCGGTCAGGAACCAGAGCAGGAACTCCAGGATCAGCTCGATCAGCAGGTTGAACGCCTCGACCGCCGCGTTCGCCGCGTCGACCAGCACGTCCTTGGTGCCGTCCAGCCCTCCGGCCAGCTCCTCGATGGCCTCCTCGACGGACTCCATCGAGGCGTGGAACTTCTCCGCCGCGTCGCCGTCCCAGGCGCCGCGCAGCCGGGCCCGGTCGGCGATCTGGTCCCCGGCGATCTGCCGGACCGCCTCACCGGTGGAGAGCGCGAGCTGGGCGGCCCGCATAAGGTCGTCGGGCTCGCCCGCGACCAGCTCCAGCAGCTGCTCGAACGGCCAGAGCACGGCCTGGGAGAGCGGCTTGAACGGGTCGGGGGTGCCCGTGACGATCTGCTCAAAGTACGTCTTGTTGCGCTGCAGCGCCTCGGTGCTCATGCGCCCACCTCGCTCGGCTCGCTCATCGCGTCCTCCCTCAGCCGCCCGGCGTGAACAGGTCGGTGGTCCCCACGTCGGTGCCGGTGTACGCATCGGCGGTGTCGCTGATCCCCTCGGCGATGTCGGCCATCACCTCGGCGCCCTCCGCCAACCCGGTCAGGCACGCCTCGAACTGCTCGGCGTACGCGGCGGCGAGGCTGAACGACGCCGGCATGATGCCGAAGGCGTGCCGGGGCACGTGCCCGTCGTTGAAGACCCGGTACAGCTCCCGGAACCGGGTCGACCGGGTCCGGGAAGCGGCGGCGAAGGCGGTCAGCGCCTCCGGCTGGACGTCCAGGTTCCTGTTCGGACTCGTCACGGACCCTCCCCGGTGTCCAGTCGACAGTCGCGCCCCCCGCCTGTGACGGAGGCGACGGGACTACCACACTAGGCGATCGTCGCCGCTGCGCGTGGGGCGGCGGGGTTGGCGCCGACAAGGTACACAGGGGACGGCAGTTCCCGCCGGGACCGCAACCCCGCGAAGGAGTCTCCGATGATCCTGGCCCGTGCCGACCAGGTCAGCCGCCGCTACGGTGACGTGCTCGCCCTGGACCGGGTCGACCTGACCGTCCGCGCCGGCGAGCTGGTCGGCCTGCTCGGCCCGAACGGCGCCGGCAAGAGCACCCTGATCAACCTGCTGGTCGGGCTGCGCCGACCGACCGCCGGCCGGGTCGAGCTGTTCGGCGGCGACCCGCGCGGCGCGGCCAGCCGGCGGCAGCTCGGGGTCACCCCGCAGGAGACCGGCCTCCCCGCCACGCTCCGGGTCGGCGAGGTGGTCGACTTCGTCTCCGCGCACTTCCCCGACCCGGTGCCCCGGGCCGAGCTGCTCGACCGGTTCGGCCTCACCGAGCAGGTACGCCGGCAGACCGGCGGCCTGTCCGGCGGGCAACGCCGACGGCTCGCGGTGGCCCTCGCCTTCATCGGCCGGCCCCGGCTGGTGATCCTCGACGAGCCCACCACCGGGCTGGACGTGGAGGCCCGGCACAGCCTCTGGGAGGCGATCCGGACCTTCCACGCCGACGGCGGCACCGTGCTGCTGAGCAGCCACTACCTGGAGGAGGTGGAGGCGCTCGCACAGCGGGTGGTGGTGATCGGGCACGGCCGGGTGCTCGCCGACGACACGGTGGACTCGGTCCGGGGCATCGTCGGCGTACGCCGGGTCAGCCTGGTCGCCGACGACCTGCCGGCGCTGCCCGGCGTGGTCTCCACGGAGCACGCCGAGGGCCGGACCCACCTGCTCACCACGGACGCCGACCAGCTCGTCCGCGACCTGGTCCACGCCGGGGTGGCGTTCCGCGAGCTGGAGGTCCGGCCCACCTCGCTGGAGGAGGCGTTCCTCGCCATCACCGCCGACGACCGGCCCACGACCGTCACCGCCTAGGAGCTCGTCCGATGCCGCTCGCCCTGGTCCACGCCAAGTACCAGCTGCTGGAGATCATCCGCATCCCGGTCGCGGTGTTCGGCGCCGCGTTCTTCCCGGCCGCGTCGATGATCTTCTTCGTCGTGCCGTTCGCCGGCGACGACCCCCGGGGCGCCACCTTCGCCACCGCGTCGATGGTCACCTTCTCCGTGCTGACCGCGAACATTTTCCAGTACGGCGCCGGGGTGGCCGAGGACCGGGTTCAGCCGTGGAACCCCTACACCCGCACCCTGCCCGCCGGTTCGGCACCGCGCTTCGCCGGCCGGATCCTGGCCGGGCTGGTCCTGACTTACCTGTCGATGCTGCCCGTGGTGGTGATCGCCGCGGTGGCGACCGCCGCCGAGATCACGCCGCTGGACTTCCTGATCGCCCTCGGGACGGTCGCGGTGGTCTCCGTACCGTTCACCCTGCTGGGACTGGCCATCGGCTACTCGATGCCGAGCAAGGCGGCGATCGTGGTCGCGCAGCTCATCTTCTTCCCGCTGGCCTTCGGCGGCGGTCTGCTCTCCGGCCCGGACGACGCGCCGGGCTTCATCCGGACGATCGCCCCCTACCTGCCCACCCGGGGGGCGGTGGAGCTGATGTGGGCGGCCGCCACCGACTGGCGGCCGGACCCGCTCGCCCTGGCGATGCTGGGCGTCTGGGTGGTGCTGCTCGCGACGGTCGCCGCCTGGGCGTACCGCCGGGACGAGGGGCGCCGCTTCACCTGACGATTGTCCGATTCCGGCCCGGCGGCCCGCCGGCGGTGCCACGATGCCGGCAGGGGGTGCCGACCGGGCCGCCCACCGGCGAGAGGGGTCAACGTGAGCGGCGTCGAGCCCGGCACACCCTGCTGGGCCGACCTGGCCACCCCGGAACTGGAAGACGCGAAGCGGTTCTACCCGCAGCTCTTCGGCTGGACCGGGCGGGTCTCCCCGGAACCGGCGGCGGGTGGTTACACCGTCTTCCGCAAGGACGGCAGCGCCGTGGCCGGGGCCGGCCCACCGGCCAACCCGGACCAGGTGCCGATCTGGTCGACGTACGTGGCGACCGACGACGCGGATCTGGTGGCCACCCGGGTGGAGGCGGCCGGCGGTCAGGTGGTGGTCACCCCGTTCGACGTGTTCGACCAGGGCCGGATGGCGGTGCTCTCCGACCCGGCGGGCGCGGTGTTCAGCGTCTGGCAGCCGATGGCGATGCGCGGGGCGGAGCTGTTCAACGCGCCCGGGGCGATGTGCTGGAACGAGCTGATCACCCCGGATCCGGACCGGGCGAGGGACTTCTACGCGCTGGTCTTCGGCTGGCACCCGGAGGAGCGGCCGGCCGGGCCGGTCACCTACACCGGCTGGCGCTGCGGCGCCCGGATCGTCGCGGGCATGATGCCGCAGTTGGAGAGGCTGCCCGAGGACCTGCCGGCGTACTGGTCGGTGTTCTTCGCGGTGGAGGACACCGACGCCACCGCGGCCCGCGCCGCCGAACTGGGCGGCACCATCCTCGTCCCGCCCCGGGACAACCCCGCCGGCCGCACCGCCACCCTTCGTGACCCCCAGGGCGCGCTCTTCCACGTCACCGCCCTCCGCTGAGTGCGCGCCGAGGGCGGCAGCGCCGCGGCGCCGACGCCGGGGCTCGGATCCCACCGGCCCGGCGACCCGCCGCCCCGGCCGGGGTCAGCGGGGGCGGACCGGAACGACGAGGGGGCCGTGGTCGCCGGGGATGACGCGGACGTGAGCGCGATAGTGCCGGGCGAGCAGATCCTCGGTGAGCACCTCCGTGGGAGGACCCAGCGCGGCGACGCGACCGTCGGCGAGCAGCACCATCCGGTCGGCGTACTCGCCGGCGACGGAGAGGTCGTGCATGGTGGCCAGCACGGTCAGGCCGTGCTCGCGGCGGAGCTGGTCGACCAGCTCCAGCACCTCCTGCTGGTGGCCGATGTCCAGTGCGCTGGTCGGCTCGTCGAGCAGCAGCAGGGTGGCTCCCTGGGCCAGCGCCCGGGCCAGGAAGACCCGCTGCCGCTCGCCGCCCGACAGGGTGGCCAGCTCCCGGCGGCCGAACGCGGCCAGGTCCAGCCGGTCCAGCACCTCGCGCACCGCGGCCAGGTCCGCCGCCGACTCCCGGCCCAACGGCGGGATGTACGGGGTCCTACCGAGCAGCACGTAGTCGAGGACCGACATACCGGCCGGTACCACCGGGGACTGCGCCACCGTGGCGACGACCCGGGCCCGGTCGCGGCGGCGCAGCGACTGGATCGGCGTACCGAAGAGGGAGACCGCGCCGGGCGCGGCCAGCAGGCCGCCGACGGCGCGCAGCAGGGTCGACTTGCCGGCGCCGTTCGGACCGATCACGGTGACCCACTCGCCCACGGCGACGGTCAGGTCCACGCCGGCCAGGATCGGCGCCCCGCCCAGCTCGATCCGCAGGTCCCGCACCTCCACCGCCGGCCCGCTCATGTGAAGACCCGGCGGGAGGTGCGCAGGACCAGGACGAAGAACGGGCCGCCGAGCAGCGCGGTGACCACCCCGATCGGGATCTCGGCCGGGGCGGCGGCGGTCCGCGCGACCACGTCGGTCAGCGCCAGGAACGCCCCGCCGAAGAGCATCGACAGCGGCAGGATCACCCGGTAGCTGGAGCCGGCGAGCAGCCGCACGGTGTGCGGCACGATGATGCCGACGAAGCCGATCAGTCCGGACGCGGAGACCGCGGCGGCGGTGCCCAGCGAGGCGGCGGCGATCAGCAGGTAGCGGGAGCGCTGCGGGTGCAGGCCGAGGCTGGTCGCCTCGTCGTCGCCGACGGAGAGCACGTCCAGCTCGCGCCGGTGCAGCAGCACCACCACCGCGGTGAGCACGAAGTACGGCAGGACCAGCCGGACGTCGTGCCAGCCGGCGGTGGCGAGCCGGCCGAGCAGCCAGGAGTAGACCTGCTGGATGCTGTCGGAGTGCCGTTGCAGCAGGTACGTCTGTCCGGCGGCGAGGAAGGCCGAGACCGCCACCCCGGCCAGGATCAGCGTGGCGGGTGACCGGTCCCGGCCGCCGGCCGCGCCGAGCCCGTATGTCATGGCGACCGCGCCGAGCGACCCGACGAACGCGGCGAGCGGGATGGTGACCGGCATCCCGGTGATCGCCCCGCCCGCCCCGGCGCCCAGCGCGATCACGGCGGTCACCGCGAGCCCGGCGCCGGCCGCCACCCCGAGCAGGTACGGGTCGGCCAGCGGGTTGCGGAAGACGCCCTGGTAGCAGCCGCCGGCCAGGGCGAGCAGCGCGCCGACGAGCAGGCCGAGCACGACCCGGGGCAGCCGCAGCTCGGTGACGATGGCGATCTCCCGCTCGGTGAGCCCGCTGTCCAGGTGCACCCCGGGCAGCAGGTTGAGCAGTTCGGTGACGACGCTGCCGGCCGGCAGGCTGACCGGGCCGAGGGACACCCCGGCGACCAGCGCGACCAGCACCGCGCCGACGCCGGCGAGCAGCCAGCGGGTGCGCAGCCCCGCCGGCCGGACCGTCGCACCCGGTCCGGCCGGCGGCCGCCCGGGCGCGGCCGGGACGCCGGGCACGCCGGCGGGCCGGGACGCCTCGGGCGTCCCGGCCGGCCGGTCGACGGGTTCCGCTGGTCGCACGGTCAGCTTCAGGCCGGAACCTTGGCGGCGGCGTCGACGATCGCCTTGAGCAGGTCGACGACGCGCGGACCCCAGCGGGAGGCGATGTCGTCGTCCAGCGCGACGATCTGGTTGTTCTTCACCGCGGTGACGCCGGCCCAGCCGCTGCGGGCCCTGACGGTGTCCGGGGTCTGCTCGCAGCACTTGGTGTCGGCCAGGAAGACGAAGTCGGGGTTCGCCTTCACGATGACCTCCTGGGAGAGCTGCGGGTAGCCGCCGTTCTTGCCGTCGGCGTCCGACGGGTCGGCGATGTTCTCCAGGCCGGCGAGGGCGTAGACCGAGCCGATGAAGGTCTTGCTGGTCGCGCTGTACAGCTCCGGACCCAGCTCGTGGTAGTAGGTGAGCTTCTTCGCCCGCTGCGGCAGGTCCTTGGTGAGCGCCGTGATGTCGTCCTTCATCTTCTTGACGACCGCGTCCGCCTCGGCCGGGTGGCCGGTCAGCTTGCCCAGGTCGGCGAGCTCCCGGTAGGTGTCCTCCAGGGTGGCGGCGGCCGGGGAGAGCAGCACCGGGATCTTCAGCGTGGTGAGCTGGTTGACGATCTTGTTGCTGTCGTTGGCGAGCACCACCAGGTCGGGGCTCTTGCCGGCGATCGCCTCGGCGTTCGGCTGGAAGCCGGACAGGTCACTCTTCGGCGCCTCCGCCGGGTAGTTCGACTGGTCGTCGACGGCGGTGACCTGCTTGCCGGCGCCGATGGCGAAGAGCATCTCGGTCGCCGTCGGCGAGAGCGAGACGATCTTCTCCGGGCGCTGCTCCAGGGTCAGCCTGCCGACCGTGACCGGGAAGCTGGCGGACGCCGAGCTGCTGCCGGCGGCGGGGGTGGTGTCGGTCGAGGTCTTCTCGGCGCAGCCGCCGAGGAGCAGCGCGCCGACCGCGAGGGCGGCGGCGAAGAGCCGGGGGGTACGTCTGGACATCGGTCCTCCTGTCGGTCGAGGAGTGTGGTGCTTCGCCGACAGGGAGCGCCGGAGGCGGCCCGTCCGCGAGGCGCCCTTCCTCGAGAGCGCGTGTCGCGACCGACCGCAGGCGACCTGGCTCGTCCCCGTTCCCGGCGGCGGCCGGTGGCCGACGCCGTGCGGGGCATCACAGTTGCGGGACAGCGCCGGTTTCGCACCGGCTTCGCTGCGGGTTGGTCGGTAGCACGGTAGCGCACGACCAGCGGAGATCGTCCGGACGGGAGGGGTGGGTGGGGCCCCGGGGGTGGCTCGGGACCCACCCGGGGATCACGAACCGGTGATGGTGACGTTGTCCACGGCCGCCTCGACCAGGCTGGCCCCGGCGGCGTCCGCCGCCTCGACCTGGATCCGCACGGACTGCCCGGCGTACGGGGTGAGGTCGAGGTTCGACATTGACCAGGCGCCGTCCCGGTCGGTGGCCGCGCCGGCCTGGTTGAGCAGGGTGGTGGTACCGCCGTTGTGGATCACGCTGACCCGGAAGTAGTCGGCCGACGACGAGTTCGAGCCGTGCGCCAGGTACCAGGCCAGGGAGAGGGTCAACGTGCCGCTCGACGGCAGCGCCACGGCCGGCGACCGGGCGCTGGTGACCCCGCCGTCGATGTCGTACGACCCGGCGCCCGAGCCGGCCGCCGCGCCCGTCACCAGGTCGTAGCTGCCGGCGTACGGGGTGAGCTGCTTGGCCCCGGAGGAGCTGGTCGGCTGGGCGGCGCCACGTTCCCAGGCCCCGGTGGTGGCGGTGTCCGTGCCGGCCGGGTCGGTGGTCCAGCCGGTGGCCGTCTCGAAGGTGTCGGACCAGACCGTGGTGCCGCCGCCCCCGCCGCCGCAGTACTGCGACTGCTTGCCGATCGCCCGGTACGGGCAGTCGGCGTACTCGGACAGCAACAGAACGGCCTCCCTGTTCCGCGAGGTCTGCGCGGGGATCACCTCGTCGGGCGGGTAGAAGCCACCCCCGCTCGACGAGCCCGGGTACATCTCGAAGGTGTACGCCCAGATGCCGTGCGTGCCCCACATCCAGTCGATGCTGGTGCCGTCGGCGATGTAGAGGTCGCTGGACTGCTCCGGGGTGTAGCCGTTGGTCGACGCCATCTGCCGGCCGATGGTGGCGAAGGTGTTGTACTGGTCGGCGCTCATCCCGCCCGGGGTGTTCGAGGTGGTGTAGCCGAAGGGCCAGAGCACCAGCTCGGAGTAGGTGTGGAAGTCGATGTTGGCCTTGATCTGCTGGACCCCGCCGATCACCCGGCTGTTGACGAAGTTGCGCAGCGCGGCCGTCTCCGGGGCGGAGAAGGCGGACGGGCCGCGGTAGGTCTCCGACGAGGTGGAGCCAGACGAGCCGCCGCAGCAGCCCCACTGGTAGGACCAGTTCCGGTTCAGGTCGGTGCCCACGTACGAGGAGCCGCTGTTGGGCTGCCGGTTCTTCCGCCACGACCGGTACGAGCCGGTGGCGATGTCGTACTCGCTGCCGTCCGGGTTGACGGTGGGGACGATCCAGATCTCCCGCGAGTTGACGATGCTGGTGATCCGGGGGTCGGTGCCGTAGCCGTCGGTGAACAGGTTGAGCAGGTAGATCGCCATCTCGACGGTCAGGTGCTCGCGCGCGTGCTGCTGGGCGTTGAAGAGGATCTCCGGCTCGTTCTCGTCGGTGCCGACGTTGTCGGAGATCTTCACCGCCATCAGGTCCCGGCCCTCGTAGGAGGTGCCGATGCTGCTCTTCCTCGCGATGGCGGGGTGGTCGGCGACGACCTGGTTCACGACAGCGGTCAACTCTGCGTAGTCGTGGTAGTTGGAGTCGGCGGGCGGGAAGGCGTAGGCGCCGACCTCACCCGACGGGGTGGGCGTGGTCTCGCGTTCCAGCCGGAAGCCGAGGCGAGCGATGGCCGCCGCCTCGGCCCGGGTGGCCGAGACGTAGAGCCGGCCGTCTTCGACGTAGTCGATGGCCGCGCCGGTGCGCGCGACGGCGCTCCGGTCGGCTTGGGTGCGCGGGCCGACCACCCGGTACGCGGTGGCGGCCGGCTCGGGCTCGGGGGCCGGCCGTGCGGAGGCCGGACCGGTGACGACGGTGACGAGGGCCAGGCCGGCGGCGGCGGCGAGCGCCAGCCGGCGGCGGAGCCGGGGCGTGCGGAAGGCCATAGACAACCTCCTCGGGGTACGGGAGATCCCGCTGTGCGCACACTTCACCAGGAGTTACATGGTCATATCAATATGCGTCATTGCGAAGGCTCATCCCGGCCGGATCCTCACCCCGGCAATGATTTTCCATGCATTGACCTCTGGCGAAACTTCTCTCCAGGAGCGACAGTGAACGGCAACGATGTCGAACACCTGTGGAGCTGCCATGGCCCTGACAACCCTGCGCGCGATCGCCGCCGCCGGCGTCACCGCGCTCGCCCTCCTCGGCACCACGGCTCCCGCCACCGGCAGTCCGGCCGGCGGGACCGCCACCGTCGCCCACGACGAGCAGATCACCTGGCAGGGCTGGTCCGGCACCGGCTGGTCGGCCGGCACCGCCGCCGGCACCACGGCCACCGCGGCCGGCCTCACCCTCACCACCCCGATCGGCACCACCGTCTACAAGGACCCGCACAGCAAGGCCCGGCGCACCTGGGCGTACGGCACGTGGACCTCGCCGCTCACCGAGGTCGGCTTCGACGCCACCGAGCTGGTCGCCTCGTGGAACGCGGACACCCCGGCCGGCACCTGGCTCCAGGTGGAACTCCAGGGCACCTACACCACCGGAACGCTCACCCCCTGGTACGTGCTGGGCCGCTGGGCGTCCGGCGACGGCGACATCCGCCGGACCAGCGTCGACAAGCAGGGCGACAAGACCTCCAGCGTCTGGACCGACACCTTCGCCGTGAACGACCCGAGCGCCGGGGTGCTGCTGCGGGCGTACCAGCTCAGGGTGACCCTCTACCGCGACCCGGCGTCGACCGTTTCGCCGGTGCTCCGCTCGGTCGGCGCGATGAGCTCCGCCGTCCCGAACCGGTTCACCGTCGCACCGAGCGCCGGGCACATCGCCTGGGGCACCGAGCTGACCGTGCCGCGCTACTCCCAGGAGATCCACGCCGGGCAGTACCCGGAGTACGACGGCGGCGGCGAGGCGTGGTGCTCCCCGACCTCCACCGAGATGGTGGTCGAGTACTGGGGCCGGAAGCCGTCCCTGGCCGAGACGTCCTGGGTGGACCCCGGCTACGCCGACCCGACGGTCGACCACGCCGCCCGGATGACCTACGACTACCAGTACCAGGGCACCGGCAACTGGCCGTTCAACACCGCGTACGCCGCCACCTTCCCGGGCCTGGAGGCAAAGGTGACCCGGCTGCACTCCCTGGACGAACTGGAGCACTTCATCGCCGCCGGTATCCCCGTGGTGACCAGCCAGTCCTTCCTCGCCAGCGAGCTGGACGGGGCGGGCTACGGCACCGCCGGGCACCTGATGGTGGTGGTCGGCTTCACCGCCACCGGCGACGTCGTCGCCAACGATCCGGCTTCGCCCGACGACGCCGCCGTCCGACACGTCTACCGGCGCGACCAGTTCGAGCAGATCTGGCTGCGCACCCGGCGGGTCACCGCCAGCGGCGGCACGGGCAGCGGCTCCGGCGGCATCGCCTACCTGATCAAACCGGCCACGGTGGCCTGGCCGTCCGTGGCCGGCTCCACCAACTGGTGATCCATCCCTTCACACCCTGCGGAGTTCACATGGTCAGACCAGCCCTACGCGCGGTCGCCGTCGCCGGCGTCGCCGCGCTCAGCCTGCTCGGCGTGACGGCCCCGGCCCACGCCGACAACAACCTGCCCGTGGCCCACGACGAGCAGATCACCTTCCAGGACTGGGCGAAGTATCCCGACTGGCGGGGCGGCACCCACCAGGGCACGTACGCCATCCCGGGGTACCGCACCGGCGTCACCATGGGCGAGCCGGCGGGCACCACCGAGTTCACCGACGAGCACACCGGCACCACCCGCAGCTGGGAGTACGCCACCTGGACCTCCCCCGAACGGCAGATCGGCTTCGACGCCACCGAACTGGTGGCGTCGTGGAACGCCGAGACCCCGCCCGGCACCTGGCTCCAGGTCCAGCTGCACGGCACGTACAACACCGGGGCGCAGACCCCGTGGTACGTGATGGGTCGCTGGGCCTCCGGCGACCAGGACGTCAAGCGGGCCACCCTGGACGGTCAGGGCGACCCCTGGTCGACCATCTGGACCGACACCTTCTCCATCGACGACGCCGGGGCCGGCGTGCTGCTGCGGTCGTACCAGCTCCGGCTGACCCTCTACCGGGCGCCCGGGCAGGCCGCCTCGCCCCGGGTCTGGATGCTCGGCGCGATGAGTTCGAACGTGCCGGACCGGTTCACCGTCACCCCGAGCAAGGGCGGCATCGCCTGGGGCACCGAACTGCCCGTGCCGCGCTACTCCCAGAACATCCACCGCGGCGAGTACCCGGAGTACGACAACGGTGGTGAGGCCTGGTGCTCGCCCACCTCCACGGAGATGGTGGTGGAGTACTGGGGTCGGGGACCCTCGGCGGAGGACACCGCCTGGGTCGACCCGAGCTACGCCGACCCCAGCGTCGACCACGCCGCCCGGATGACCTACGACTACGAGTACGAGGGCGCGGGCAACTGGCCGTTCAACACCGCGTACGCCGCCAGCTTCCCCGGCATGGACGCCCGGGTCACCCGGCTGCACTCACTGGACGAGGTGGAACGCTTCATCAAGGCCGGCATCCCGGTGGTCACCTCGCAGTCCTTCCTCGCCAGCGAGCTGGACGGGGCGAACTACGGCACCTCCGGGCACCTGTTCGTGATCGTCGGCTTCACCGCCGACGGTGATGTGATCGTCAACGACCCGGCATCGTCCTCGGACGCCGCGGTGCGCAACGTCTACAAGCGGGAACAGTTCGAGCAGATCTGGCTGCGGACCAAGCGGCACCGGGCGAACGGCACGGTGGCCGGCGGATCGGGTGGCATCGCGTACCTGATCAAGCCGGCGGACCGGCCCTGGCCGGTGGTGCCGGGCTCCACCAACTGGTGACCGGACGGGCCCGGCACGCTCGGAGGACGTGCCGGGCCCGGCTACCGCGACCGGGTCGACTCAGCCCTGGTTCGGCGTACCGGCGAGCCGGTCGACCGTGGCGACGTTCCGGCGCCGGCCGAGGACCGTCCGGACGATCAGCACCACCCAGCCGACCGCGGCGAGCACGCCGACCGCGGCGAAACCGGTGACCAGCAGCCAGGTGTTGCCACCGGCGGTGGAGTAGACGCCCTTGCCGGCACCGGTGTCCCGGGCCGCCGCGGTGCCGCCGCTGGTCAGCCCGTCCGGCGCGTCGTAGAGGACGACGTCGTTCCGCGCGGCACCGCCGCCGGCCGGGACGAAGTCGCCGTGCCAGGTGCAGCTGCGCCGCCCGCACTCCTCACGGACGGCGGTGAAGGTGCCGGCCGTACCCGAACCCGACTTCGCCCGCCACGCCGGAGCGACGTCCGGCGCGGCGATGGCCAGGCCCAGCACGGCGATCACCGGCAGCCCGACCCAGAGGAAGAACTTCATCCGCCAACTACTGATCCGGTCCATCACGGGGAGCGACCCTAGTGGGATCCGGCCCACGCCGCTGCCCCGCGACCGCCCGGGTCAGCTCCGCTGGTCGCCGGTCCCGTCCTCGGCGGGCCGGTCGTCGGCGGCCCGGTCGTCGCCGGCCAGCGCGGAGCGCAGCCGGTCCTTCTCCGCCCGGCGCCGCTCCGACGCCTCGGCCATCTCGCCGGCCATCTCGTCCCGCCAGCCGCGGAGCAGGAAGAACGACAGCGCGGCGGAGAAGACCAGCGCCAGCATCAGCCGCAGGAACATGTTCATCTCGACGAACCAGAGGGCCGCCAGCACGCCGACGAACAGCCCGATCCGGCCCAGCGTGTACTTGACCGCCGCGCTCACTGCCGCTCCTCGGTTCGCGACTGCGGGGCTCGCAGACCCGGCTCACTCCTCGCGCTCACGCTTCTCGCACTCCGTTCTCCGTCACGGCTCAGCCCGTCCGCCGGGCCAGCCAGTGCACGCCAGGAAACCAGACCACCGCGTAGACCACGGTGAAGACCGCCGCGGCCAGCGCGCCGGAGACCAGCGGCGGCAGCCCGGCGGCCAGGCCGGCCGCCAGCAGCCCCGCGAACACGCCGAGCGCGATTCCGGCCAGTGCCGCCACCACCCGGGCCGCGCCGAACTCCCAGGCCCGGAAGTCGTCCCAGAAGAGCCAGACCGGCAGGATGACCGCCAGCCAGCCGTTGGTACGCCCGAAGCCGCCCGCGCCCATGGTGGCGAACGCCCACTCGAACAGCACCAGCGCCAGCACCCCGATCACCAGGCCGGCGAGGCTCACCCCGAGCAGATCGCCCAGGGTGAGGATGCGCCCCTCGGCGTCCCGCCGGGGGAAGCTGCGCTGCTGCTCCTCGGTGCTCATCGGTGCCCGGTCAGGCCCAGACCTGCTGCGGCTCGGCACGGCGCTCGGCCGGGGACGGGGCCCCGTCGTACTCGCGGACGATCTCGTAGCGGGTGTTCCGCTCGACCGGGCGGAAGCCGGCGTCCCAGATCAGGTGCAGCAGGTCGTCGCGGTGCATGGTGTTCGGCGTGCCGTACGAGTCGGCATCGTGGGTGATCTTGTATTCGACGACGGAGCCGTCCAGGTCGTCCACACCGAAGTTCAACGACAGCTGGGCCACCGAGAGACCGTGCATCACCCAGAAGCACTTTACGTGCGGCACGTTGTCGAAGAGCAGCCGGGAGACGGCGAAGGTCTTCAGCGACTCGGCCGGCGAGGCCATCGTGGTCCGGGCCTGGATCCGGTTACGGATCTTGCCGTCGGCCGAGTCCACGAAGTCGTGCTGGTAGCGCAGCGGGATGAAGACCTGGAAGCCGCCCGTCTCGTCCTGCAGCTCGCGCAGCCGCAGCACGTGGTCGACCCGGTGCCGGGGCTCCTCGATGTGCCCGTAGAGCATGGTCGACGGGGTCTTCATGCCCTTCGAGTGGGCCAGCCGGTGGATCCGGGACCAGTCCTCCCAGTGGCAGGCGTGGTCGACGATGTGCTGCCGGACCTCCCAGTCGAAGATCTCCGCGCCACCGCCGGTCAACGACTCCAGGCCGGCGTCCATCAGCTCGTCCAGGATCTCGTCGGCGCTCAGCCCGCTGATCTTCTCGAACCACTGCACCTCGGTCGCGGTGAACGCCTTGAGGTTGACCCTCGGCAGCGCGGCCTTCAGCTCGCGCAGCACCTTCGGGTAGTAGCGCCAGGGCAGGGTCGGGTGCAGGCCGTTGACGATGTGCAGCTCGGTGAGCTGCTCGTCCTCCATCTCCTTGGCCTTGCGGACCGCCTCGTCGATACGCATCGTATAGGCGTCCTTCTCGCCCGGCTTGCGCTGGAAGGAGCAGTACGCGCAGGAGGCGGAGCAGACGTTGGTCAGGTTGAGGTGCCGGTTGACGTTGAACATCACCCGGTCGCCGCTCAGGTCGGTGCGCTTGTGGTGGGCCAGCCGCCCCAGCCAGGCGAGGTCGTCGCTCTCATAGAGGGCGATCCCGTCCTCGCGGGTCAGCCGCTCCCCCGCGTAGACCTTCGCCTCGAGCTCGCGCTTGAGTCCGGCGTCCATCGAAAGCCACGTCCCTTCCACCTGCAGTCCCGGTCGAGCGTACGTCGCTGCCCCGACCGACCGGTGGCCCGGTCATCCGCAGCGACCTACTTCACCGGACGACCGGGCCACCGTCACCCTCCGCACATCGACATCCCTGCGTCCGTGAGGTAAGACATGGTGGGGCGGAACACACACCGGTATCGTCCCGGATCGCCGCGCCCATCGAGCGCGGAGGGCACCAGACCGGACGGGGAGCGGAATGGTCGACAGCAGGCGAGGCCGACGGCAGCGACGCGGGGCCCCGGTGATCTCGCCGGTGTTGCGTCCGAAGCTCTGGTCCGCCCTGCTCGGTGTCGTGGCCGCCGCCGCGATCGCCACCCCTTCCTGGGCCGACCCGCTGCCCGACGCCGTTCCGGACACCGGGAGCCGACCGCCCCAGGTCAGCCTGCAGATTCCCGGCCTGACCGGGCAGACCCCGGCCGGGCCCGGCACCACCCCCGGCGTCAGCAACCCGGCCGACGGCCCGCTGATCGCCCAGATCAACCAGGCCGACGCGCTGGTCGCCCAGCTCGGCGAGACGCTGCAAGGGCTGCAGGGCGAGCGCGACGCCGCACAGGCGCAGCTCACCCTCGACACCGCCGCGCTCCAGCAAGCCACGGACGCGCTCGCACAGGCTCAGGAGAAGGCGAAGAACGCCGCCGCCGACGCGGTCAAGGCCGACGCCGCCCTGCCGCCCGGCCAGTTCGGCTCTGACCTGCGCCAGCTCGATGCGCTTCAGCGGATCACCCGCGGCGACAAGGCACAAGGGGCGACCACCGCGGTGGACGGCGAGGTCGCCCGGGCCACCGCCGCGGAGCGGATGGCCCGGGAAGCGTACGACGCGACCCAGCGACGCGTCACCGACAAGGTCGCCGCGTACGACAAGGCCGAGGCGGACCTGCACCGGCAGGAAGCCGTCCTGCTCAAGCTCCGCAAGGACAACGCCGCGCAGCTGCTCGAGATCGAGCGGGTCGAGGACGCCGCCGAGCAGCAGCTCGGCAACTCGTACGTGGTCAACCAGAGCGTCAGCGGGATGTCCGCCCACCCGATGGCGCTGGCCGCGGTGCGCTACGCCCTCGCCCAGCTCGGCGACCCGTACCTCTGGGCGGCCGAGGGGCCGGACCGCTTCGACTGCTCCGGCCTGGTGCTCGCCTCCTACCAGGCGGCCGGCTACCACGGCCTGCCCCGGGTCTCCCGCGACCAGTACTACGCGACCCGGTCCCGGACCGTCGACCCGAACGCGCTGCTCCCCGGCGACCTGCTCTTCTTCGCCTCCAACAGCAGCTGGACGAGCATCCACCACGTCGCCATGTACATCGGCAACGGCAAGATGGTCGAGGCACCGCGGACCGGGGACGTCGTCAAGATCTCGGTGGTCCGGTGGAGCCGGCTCCACGCCGCCACCCGGGTCGTCGGCGCGGTGCCCGCCCCGGCGACCCCCGCCCCGACGCCCACGCCGAGCCCGTCGAAGACGCCGAAGCCGACGAACACGCCGTCGCCAGAGCCGACCCCGTCGAGCCCGAGCCCGAGCCCGTCGCACTCGCCGTCGCCGAGCACCTCGCCGTCGCCCAGCCCGTCGGACTCCCCGTCCCCGTCGCCGACCGGTACGACGAGCAGCAGTCCGAGCCCGACGAACAGCTCCACCGGCTCCGCCGAACCGACCAGCAGCTCCGCCGAACCGACCAGCAGCTCCGCCGAACCGACCAGCAGCACGGCGGACACCGCCTCGTCCACTCCGAGCAGCGGTAGCTGACCCAACCGTCCACTCCGGCTGTGCGGCCGGGCCGGAATATGGCACGGTGAGATCCAGGCACTCCCGCGACCGACGCGACGGTCCGGGGGCGAGCGTGGCCGTGGAGGGGCGAGGCATGGGCGAGCGAGAGGTTCCGGCGGAGACGGTCCACCCCGGATCCGCGCCCGACCGCACCGACCGGCCGGCCGAGCCGGGCTCCGACGAGCGCGGGCAGGAGTCCGCCGTGGTGGCCCGGGCCCGGGTCAGCGTCGCCGGCACGGCCGTACCCCCGCCGACCTCGGACGGGCCGGGCACAACGGCCACCGCCACCACGTACCGGGCGGGTGCCCGGCCGGAGCCCGCCGCCCCACTGCAACGCCGCCAGCCCGGTGCCTCGGTCACGCCCTCGACGTGGTCCGCCTTCGCCGCCGGCGAGCGCGCCGCCGCGCCGAAGGCCCCGGCCGAGCCGGTCGGCGCACGGTCCGAGGCGGCTGATGATGCCGCGCTGGCTGATGCCGCAGCTGCCTCCCCGGCCGCCGACGTCGACGCCGGCTCCCCGGCCGCCGTCGTGGCCGCCGACTCGCCGGCCGCAGAGGTCGGCACCGATTCCCGGGTCGCCGCAGCGGACGCCGGCCTCCCGGCCTCGGCCGTCGGGGCCGGGTCCCCGGCCGACGGCGCCGACCCTCTGCCGTCCCCCTCGGCGGCCACTCCGGTCAGCACGCCACCCGCCCCCCGGGTCTCGGGCTCCGCCCGGGTGCCCACCCCCGCCGCCGAAGACCCTGCCCCGGTACCGCAGGGCCCGGCAGGGCAGGCCCGGGCCAGCGCCGCCGTGCCGGGGCTGAGCCGGGTCTCGGCGGACGAGGTCGCCGCCGCGCGGGTGGGGAAGGCCGGCGCCGCGCGGGTCTACCGGGCCGGACCGGTGAACCCGGAGCCGCCCGAGCCGGTCCAGCCGCCGGAGCCCGCGCAGCCTCCGACCCCGCCCGGGCCGGAACCCGAGCCGGCACCGACGCCCGTGCCGGGTCCGACCCCGCCGTCGCCGGCACCCCCGGTGCCGGAGCCGGAACCGGAGCCCCCGATCCGCCCGACGCCGCCGGTTCCCGCCCCGCCGCCCGGCCCGGTTCCGCCGGTCCCCACGCCGCCGCCCGGGCCGACCCCACCCGGGCCCGTCCCGCCGGTACCCGGGCCGCCGGTACCGCCGCCCGGGCCGCCGGTGCCCCCGCCCCCGCCGCCGCCCGGACCGATGCCGGCTCCGCCGTTCCCGCCACCGCCCGCCATGGCCACCCCGGCGGGCGGGCCGGTTTCCGCGCCTCCGGCCGGGCGCCCGTTCCCCCCGGTCACGGCCGAGCCGGCCGCCCAGCCTTTCTCTGCGCCGCCGGCCGGGACGACGTTCCCGACGCCTGCCGCCGGGACGGCGCAGTCCTCCGGGCCCGCGTCCCCGCCGTGGTCCTCGACCGCCCCCGGCGCGGCACCGGGGCCGTCCGCTCCGGCGGCCCGGGCCGGCGCGCCCGTCTCCGCCCCGCCGGTGCCGCCCGCGCCCGTCTCCGCCCCGCCCGTGGTGCCGGCGCCGGCGCTGCCCAGCTGGCCACCGTCCACCAACCCCACCTCGGGCGCCGGCCCGTACCCCGCCGGGGCGCCGGTCAGCCGGCCGGCCTACCAGGGCGGTCCCGACCTGGCCGGGACGGCGTACGGCGGCACCGACGGGCCGGGCTTCGCGACGGTCTCGCTCCCGCACAGCAACCACCTGGATAATTCCGGCTCGCTGACCGGGCACATCCTCGCCCAGGGCTGGGCCGAGGACGCCCCGTCGACCCGGTCCAGCAACACCCGGGTCGTGATCGTGCTGGCCGCCGCGCTCGGCCTGCTGATCGCGATCAGCCTGCTGGTGGTGTTCCTGGCGAACGACGCCCTGGGCGGCCTGACGGGCAAGTGACGGGGTGAGCCCGCCCACTACGGGTTCGCGACGCGGTGGCGGGCCCACCGCGCCGCCGTACACTTGTGGGGATCACTGACCCGGCGCGCCGATCGCGCGCCCATGGGCGATCTTGCGGGCGAATCGGCGGCGTACGGCGCTGCGGCGGGCCATCGCGAAGATGCGCCCCGCTCGAAAGGCATTTCTTGACCACCTTCGCTGCCCCTGGCACGTTCCCCTCCGCCGACGAGATTTCCACGCCCGAGGTCCCGGCCACCGACACCCCCGACTTCGCCGCGCTGGGACTGCCCCGGCAGCTCGTCGACGCACTGGCCCGACAGGGCATCACCACCCCGTTCGAGATCCAGCGGGCCACCGTGCCGGACGCCCTCGCCGGGCGGGACGTGCTGGGCCGGGGTCAGACCGGTTCCGGCAAGACGCTGGCCTTCGGCCTGCCGGTGGTCGCCCGGATCGCCAACCGCAACCGGGCGCGGCCGCTGCACCCGCGCGCCCTGGTCCTGGTGCCGACCCGCGAGCTGGCCATGCAGGTCAACGACGCGCTGATGCCGCTCGGCAAGGCGGTGGGCATCTTCCTCAAGACCGCCGTCGGCGGCGTCCCGTACGACCGGCAGATCGACGCGCTGCGTCGCGGGGTGGAGATCGTCGTGGCCACCCCGGGCCGGCTCGGCGACCTGATCGAGCGTGGCGTCTGCAAGCTGGACGACGTCGAGATCACCGTGCTGGACGAGGCCGACCAGATGGCCGACATGGGCTTCCTGCCCGAGGTCAGCGAACTGCTCGCCAAGACCCCGGCGGACACCCAGCGGCTGCTCTTCTCGGCCACCCTGGACAACGACGTGGACACGCTGGTCAAGCGGTTCATGACCGACCCGGTGACGCACTCCACGGCACCGCCGACCGCCGCCGTGTCCACCATGGACCACCACATGCTGCTGATCCCGCCGCACGACAAGTTCGCGGTGGCGGCCGCCATCGCGGCCCGGGACGGCCGCACCATGCTCTTCGCCCGTACCCAGCTCGGCGTGGACCGGCTGGTCGAGCAGCTCGCCGCGGTGGGCGTACGCGCCGGCGGCCTGCACGGCGGCAAGACCCAGCGGATGCGTACCCGGACCCTGGCCGAGTTCCGCGAGGGACGGATGAACGTGCTGGTCGCCACCGACGTGGCGGCCCGGGGCATTCACGTCGACGGGGTGTCGCTGGTGCTGCACGTCGACCCGCCGAAGGACCCGAAGGACTACCTGCACCGGGCGGGGCGGACCGCCCGGGCCGGGGAGTCGGGCGCGGTGGCGACCCTGGTGCTGCCGAAGCAGCGCCGGACCACCCTGGCCATGCTGGAGAAGGCGGGCGTCGAGCCGGCCCAGACCCGGGTCCGGGCGGGCGACCCGGCACTGAGCGAGCTGACCGGTGCGCGCGAGCCCAGCGGGGTACCGGTCCGCGACGAGCCCGAGCCGCGCCGCGAGCGCCCGTCCGGCGCCCGCCGCTTCGGTGACCGCGACGGACGCCGTTCCGGTGACCGTGAGGGGCGCGGCGAGCGCCGCTACGGCGACCGTCCCGCCGCAGACCGAGGCGGG